>NZ_RHNQ01000057.1 GCF_003946275.1 Loigolactobacillus backii | reverse complement strand
CGCGATTGAGAACCAGAATGATCCATTTTAATTTGAACAATATCCGGTTTATCCAATAAAAATCACCTCACCAATTATTTGATGAGGCAATCATAACTTGAATTAAATTATTTTTGAAGTCGGTCAGTTATTTACTGCTTACATACCTTCAACTACTACCCTTCACTATAAAAAAGTAAATTAAAAAAGCCAGCTGGCCTAATTCCAACACAGCAATCAAATCACTCACTGTGTTAGAATCGCGCCAACTAACTTTCCTATTTAGTCGTATCGGTAGGTACCTCTTCGATTAATGTTTGGTCACCAGTAACTGCTTTATCTGGTAAGGCATCCACGTTTGCGAACATTTCGATATGTTGATGTAAATTGATGAAAGTCATTGGTGCATCTCCGCCGTACTCACCATCAAGATTAATCATCATCCGCTCTTTATTTTCAGAGCGAGCAACTAATTTATGCGTTTTTGTATAAATAATTCGCTTATCATCGATGTGTCGGCCACCGTTTAGTGCCAGCGCCATTAAATGAATTAATTCCACCATATTCGCCGTTTTAACGATAATCAAAGAAAAACGACCATCATCTAGCGACACATCTGGTGCAACTTGTTCAAAGCCACCAACTGAATTAGTTAAACCAAGCAAGAACATGGAGGCCTTCCCCTCATAAACGCCACCATCGTATTCCAAATGCATTGGCACTGGTTTAATTTGCGGTAACATTTTCGCACCTTCAATTAAGTAAGCCAGGTAACCAAAGATTGATTTAGTTTCTGACGGAACATCATAAGTTAGCTCAGTTAAAAAGCCACCACCAGCAATATTCATGAAGTACTGATCATTCGCCTGACCAATATCCATTTTTATGGTTTGATTTTTTAAGACTACTTTTGCTGCTTCAACCGGATCTTCACGGGGAATTTTGAGAGCGCGGGCATAATCATTAGTTGTTCCGGCCGGAATAATCGCCATTTTAGGACGTCGTTTTAAACCAGCAATGCCATTGACAACTTCATTAATTGTGCCATCACCACCAGCAGCAACCACTAAGTCAAATCCTTCTTTGGCCGCTCGCGTTGCTTCATCACGTGCAGAATTAGGTTTTGGCGTCGTGGCGTAAGCACTTGTCTCATAACCGTCCGCTTCAAAAATACCTAAAATATCAATCATGCTACGTTTTAAACTTTCATGCCCTGCGGAAGGGTTATAAATAATTCGTGCTCGCTGCTGCATCTTAAGTCCTCTTTTCATTATTTTTCTTTAGGAATAGCCTGAAACTATTTTCGTTAGTATTCGCCAATGCAAATAGTTTAAACGTACTAAAAAAGTAGCCTACTACACTTGGCCCTGATTTCAACTACGAGATTACACGTAGTTTGATCAATATTACTTGCAGATCGAGCTCTAGGCTGAGCACCTTTTTTACGACTTTCTAGTGTTTCTTTAATTCGCTAATTAACAGTTGGTTAACCACTTTAGGATTAGCCTGACCGTGAGTTTGTTTCATAATTTGACCCACTAAGAAACCAATGGCCCGATCCTTACCATTTTTAAAGTCATCAATCGACTGACTATTATTATCTAAAACTTCGGTAATCATTGGCAATAATTTGGCAGGATCAGATAATTGTACCATGCCCTTATCTTCAACCCATTGTTTCGGTTCCGTACCATTAGTAATCGTTTCTTTGAAGACTTTCTTAGCAATTCTTGACGAAATTGTTCCGTCAGTGATCAAGTTAATCATCGTTGCTAAGTTTTCTGGCGTTAGCTTAGTCTCTTGTAAATCTAATTTTTGGGCGTTCATGTAGGCACTAACTTCACCCTGTAACCAGTTAGAAACTAATTTTGCATCAGCGTCTTGTTTAACTGTATCCTCAAAGAAATTGGCCATCTCTAACGTTGAAGTCAAAACTTGTGCGTCATTTTCGGTTAAACCAAAATCGTTAATGTACCGTTTCCGGCGTTCGTGAGGCATTTCTGGAATCGAAGCACGCACTTCATCAATCCACTTGTCGCTAATTTGCAACGGTGGAATATCTGGTTCAGGGAAGTAACGGTAATCATCGGAACCTTCCTTAATTCGCTGTAACACGGTTTCACCAGTATTTTCGTTAAAGCCCCGTGTTTCCTGACGAATTTGCCCGCCAGAAAGCAAGATTTGTGCTTGGCGTTTTTCTTCGTATTCTAAGCCTTTACGCAAATAAGTAAATGAATTAATGTTCTTCAATTCAGTTTTAACACCGTATTCCTTTTGACCAATTGGTCGCAGTGAAATATTGGCGTCAACTCGCAAAGAACCTTCTTCCATCTTAACGTCAGAAACACCAGTAAACTGGATGACTTGCCGTAAGGTTTCCATGTATTCATAGGCCTCTTCTGGTGTTGTCATATCAGGTTTCGATACAATTTCAATCAGCGGTGTTCCCTGCCGGTTTAAATCAACGTAAGAATATTGACCAGTATGGGTGTTTTTACCAGCATCTTCTTCTAAATGAAGTTCTTCAATCCCGATTTTTTTCGTTGTACCGTTACTCAAATGAACTTCAACCCAGCCATCATGACCAATGGGTTGCTCAAACTGCGTCACTTGGTAAGCCTTAGGATTATCAGGGTAAAAATAGTTTTTCCGGTCAAAGTGGTTGTCCTGGGCAATCGTTGCGTTTAATGCTAAAGCAGCGCGCATTCCGAAATCAACGGCACCTTTATTAACCTTAGGTAAAACACCAGGATAGCCCCAATCAATGACGTTAGTGTTCATGTTAGGAGTATCACCGAACTCATTAGCCGATGGACTGAACATTTTTGACTTTGTCTTTAATTCGACGTGGACTTCAAGTCCAATTGTTGTCTCAAAATTCACTAGTTGTTACCTCCCAACGTTGGTGTTTCTTTATGGAAATCAGTTGCTTGTTCAAAAGCATAGCCGGCTTGATAAATCGTTTGCTCATCAAAGGCCTTACCAATTAATTGCATCCCAATTGGTAAACCAGCCGCAAATCCTGCTGGTAATGATAGACCAGGTAGCCCAGCCATGTTGACTGGCACACTCAAAACATCCCCGGCGTACATTGTCAATGGATCAGAAACATCTTCACCAATTCCGTAAGCTGTTGTTGGCGCAACAGGTCCCATAATTAAATCATAATCAGCAAAAACATTAGCAAAGTCTTGTTTCATCAAAGTCCGTACTTGAGCGGCTTTCTTGAAGTAAGCATCATAATAGCCGGCAGATAATGAATACATTCCTAACATAATTCGCCGTTTAACTTCTGGACCAAAGCCTTCCGTTCGCGAACGAACATAGACATCGTTTAAGTTCTTAACGTCTGTTGCCCGAACACCATAACGAATACCATCAAAGCGCTGTAAGTTAGATGAAGCCTCCGATGAAGAAATAATGTAGTAAGCTGCAACACCATACTTACTGTGTGGCAACGAAACTTCTTCAACTGTTGCACCAAGCTCACGGAACTTATCTGCAGCGGCCAAAATTGCGGCCTTAACTTCTGGTTGAACGCCTTCACCAAGGTACTCTTTAGGCAAACCAATCTTAAGCCCTTTAACACCCTTAGCAATATTCGCAGTAAAATCTGGTACTTTCTTATTTACTGTCGTCCCATCATGTTCATCAAAACCAGCAATTGCCGCTAGGACAGTCGCGTTGTCTTTAACGCTACGTGTCATTGGGCCGATTTCATCAAGACTGGAACCAAAGGCAATCAAGCCCCAACGAGAAACGCGACCGTAAGTTGGCTTCATGCCAACAATTCCAGTAAATGAAGCTGGCTGCCGAATTGAGCCACCAGTATCAGAGCCAAAAGCAATTGGAACAATTCCGGCAGAAACTGCTGCTGCAGAACCACCAGAAGAACCACCAGGTACCTTGGTTAAATTCCACGGATTCTTGGTTGTCTTAAAAGCAGAATTTTCCGTTGATCCACCCATGGCAAATTCGTCCATATTGGTTTTACCAATCGGAACCATGTCGTGGGCGTAGATGTGTTCCATCACCGTTGCGTCATAGACTGGCACAAAATTTTCGAGAATTTTACTGGCAGCAGTCGTCCGTAAATCCTTCGTCATAATATTATCTTTAACCGCAACGGGAATTCCAGCTAAAAGATTAGCTGGGTCAATACCCTTTTCATCAATCGCTTTAGCCATTTCCAACGCTTTTTCTTCGTTCAACGTTAAAAAGGCGTCAACTTTTTTATCGGTTTCTTTTAAAGCCGTAATCGTTTGTTTAGTTAAATCATAACTAGTTAATTCTTTATTAACGAGTTGTGCGTGGATTTTGGTTAGATCATTTGTAAAATAGTTCATTCACCATCGTCCCCCTCGTTATCTAAAATTGCTGGCACCTTGATATAGCCATCTTCAGCGTCCGGTGCGTTTTTAAGTAAGGCTTCCCGTTCCTGTGGGTTAGCCGCAGCTGGAACATCTTCCCGTAATACATTAACGAGATCCACCACGTGTGTCATTGGTTCAACACCCTTTGTATCAACTTCTTGTAATTCATTGAACATATCCGTGATCTGACTTAATTGATCGGTAAATTGGCCAAGTTCTTCATCCGTAAAGGATAATCGAGCTAAATCCGCAACGTGCGTTACTTGTTCTTTACTAATTGCCAATTCTCTTGCCTCACTTTCATTTTTGGTTACGCCATTATTTTACCATAAAGTCGCTTGTTTGCGATAAGGACTACCAAACAAACGCGCGTAAAAATGGTTTTTAGCCACCTCAGTAACTACCAAACACGTGCGTATAGAAACTCTTTTGCCCAGAATCTCGAGCAACAAAGGATTGAATTCCTTCGAATGAACTAATCGTCACTTGAATTGGTACGTTACTAGGTAGATAATGCTCTGCCTCAGTAGCAATAAATTGGGTAAAACTCATAATTTCCGTTTGACTATAAAATTGAGTATTGATAGAAACGTTCATTCCCGCCAAAGTTCCATTATTATAGTGGGTTTGTGCCGTAACACCTGACAAATTCGGGAAGAAACTCTGGATTTGCGTCTTAAAGTTGTCAAAAGCGTCACTGTCACTACTATTACCGGACTTAGCACCACTTACAGCCGGTAGCGTATAGTTCTTCTGGTTCATACTATTCCAGCTACTAATCGTTTTACTACCATTTTTACTAGTCCCATTAGCAAAGAAAGTCCCGCCAACTAAGCTATCGTTGGGTGCTTGCTCGTATAGCGCAATTGTAATTGGTACTTTACTCATGCCACTTTTAGCCCGCATTCGTTTAACAACTTCGTTAGCCATCTTCTTTGCTTCGGCAACCATCTGCGCGTTGGAAATTTTTGTTTGGTAAGTTGGTCCGTACTGCTTTTTGGTATAGTAATCGATTTGATTCATACCTAAACCGATCGTTACACCACCAAGTGATAATTTACTTCCACTCTGTGTCATATAGTCCTGTTCTTCTAACTGTTGCAAATAAATTGGGTTCCGTTTATTAGCATCAGTTTGTCCATTACTAGCAGGGTTCAGTCCGTCTGGATTATCTTTTGATTTACGAGCCAACCAATTTGTGACGGTTGTTTTGTTCAAATACTGACCTTCTTGAAACACGTACTTATTAGTTGGAAATTGTTTTTTAGAGACCGTTAATAAGCCGCTCTCAAAGCTCTTCAAATTGTAACCATTTGTATTTTGATCCTCAGACAGACCACGTGATTTACTAGTCAGATACTTACCATTTCGAACAACACCTTGGTAATCACTGTCCGAAACCTGGCCAGTTGTTTGAACTGAGGATTTACTTTTGGTCCCACTACCGGAACCAAGCCCAGAAGACTGCAAATTACCGCAGCCAGCTAAAAAGATTAAACTACCAAATAACACTAAAAATGCTTTTGCTCGCTTCACCAGAAATGTTCCTCCTCAATTTCTTAAGTCTATTTTGCGTGACCGCAAAATCTTATTCTCGGATGATAGCCATTCTCCTAACGCGAAATCCGCGTACTCGAAACATGGCCCTCCTCAATTTCTTAAGTCTATTTTGCGTGACCGCAAAATCTTATTCTCGGATGATAGCCATTCTCCTAGTGCAAAATTTGCGCCCTGGAAACATGGTTCTCCGCACTAAATTCTACTATTTTTTTAAATTATTGCGCGGCCTTTAAATTTTCAGCCAAAGTTGCTTCATCCCAGATTGTAATCCCCAGGTTTTGCGCCTTGGTATATTTGCTACCAGGATCACTCCCGGCAATTACCAAATCAGTTTTTTTGGACACACTTCCGGTAACTTTAGCACCCAGATCTTCAAGCTGTGTTGCTAACGCCGAACGCTTATAATTTTCAAGTGTTCCGGTCAAGACAACTGTCTTACCACTAAACACAGTATCTTGCGCAACCTTCTTTGGTCCGAGATAAGTCATGTTGACGCCTGCGGCAATCAATTGTTTAATCAGTTCCTGCGCCTCTTTTGTCTGAAAATAAGTGTAAACACTGTTGGCAATAATTGTACCGGATGTGTCAATGGCGCTTAATTCTTCTTGATCACTTTGTTGTAATTTAGCCATCGTTTCAAAATGCTCAGCCAATAGGCGCGCCATTTTGGCCCCAACGTGGCGAATTCCCAGGCCATTAATTAAACGCTCAAGTGAGTTTTGTTTGCTTGCAACAATTGCATTTAACAAATTAGTGGCCGATTTATCCTGAAACTTATCCAAAGCAATCAATTGTTCATAAGTTAAATGATACAAGTCGGCAACGTCATGAACAAGTCCTTTAGTGTACAATTGTTGAATAATTTGCGGTCCTAAGCCATCAATATTCATGGCGTTACGTGACGCAAAATGGGTTAATTGTTCTTGAATTTGAGCAGGGCACATTGGATTAATGCAGCGCAAGGCAACTTCCTCATCCAAATGCTGTAACGGCTTACCACATGAAGGACAAGTCGTTGGGAGCTGATACGGTTTGCTCATTTCTGGCCGTAAGCTAAGGATAACTTCCGAAACTTCAGGAATAATGTCACCCGCCTTATGAATCAGAACAGTATCATCTTCACGGATATCCTTTTCCTTAATTAAGTCACCATTATGCAGGGTCGCTCGCGCGACAGTTGTCCCCGCTAATTGAACCGGGTCCATAACTGCGGTCGGAGTCACAACGCCCGTTCGGCCAACCGTCCATTCAATTTGGTGAATAACGGTTTGCGCCTCTTCTGGTGGAAATTTATAAGCAATTTCCCAACGCGGAACCTTAACTGTATTTCCCATTTGGCGTTGCAAGGCCAAATCATTTACCTTTAAGACAATTCCATCAATGCCGTAATCAAGCTCATCACGTTGTTTTTGGTACTGATCAATGTATTGAGAAACTTCATCCATCGTGTGGCAAACATGGTAATTGGAATTAACTTTAAAACCTAGCTCGGCCAAAGTTTTCAATGCCTCTGCTTGCGTTGTCACTTCCAGATCATCAAATGTCGTTAGGGTGTACAGCCAGGTGGACAACTGGCGACTGGCGGCCACCCGGGAGTCCAACTGGCGAAGACTGCCAGCTGCCGCATTACGTGGGTTAGCAAAATTTTCTTCACCATTAGCTTCCCGCCGGGCATTTAAATCAGCAAAAGCCTTTTTGGGCATGTAACATTCGCCGCGAACCTCAATAGAAACGGGCTTAGTTAGTCGTAACGGAATTGATGAAATTGTTTTTAAATTCTGCGTGATATCTTCGCCAATCGTTCCATTACCGCGTGTCGCGCCACGAACAAAAATACCATCCTCGTAAATCAACGAAATGGCCAAACCATCAATTTTTAACTCAACGTTATAATCAAAATCTGTTGGGTAGGCCTTTCTAAGTCGGCGATCAAAATCAGCTAACTCGGTTTTAGAAAAGACATCCCCCATTGAAAGCATCGGGCTATCATGGGCAACCTTATTAAAGCCGGGTAAAACCTGACCGCCAACCCGCTGCGTTGGTGAGTCTGGCGTAATAATGGATGGAAATTCATTTTCTAGCGTTTGCAAATCACGGTAATTTTCATCATAAACGTGATCTTCAACAACTGGTTTGTCCGCCGTATAATACGCACGACTCCAATCGTTTAAAGTGGTTCGCAGCTCAACTGCTGCATCACTTGCCTCTTGTTCTGAATACTGACTAATTGGTTTAATTAACGCCATAAGTCACGAATAGTAAACCTATTCGTGTCACCTCCCTTACTGGGTAACAACCTTCTCGATTGGTGCAAACGAAGCTAACAGACGCTTGATACCCTGTGATTTAAACGCAATATCAAGTTCGGTATCAGTACCACTGCCATTAACTTTAACGACCGTGCCTTCACCCCATTTACGGTGAGTTACCTTATCACCAGCCGTCCAACTGACACTATCAGCCCCAGTACCACTATTTTTAGCGACCGTAGCCCTCGATTGATAAGTCGTCGCCGTTGCCCGCGCATAACTATTATTTCGACGCATATTACTGAACGGTAACTTACTTTCAGTTAATTGGCTACCCGCAGTCCCATTTTCAAACTTCAATAAATCATCGCTAATTTCACCAACGAAGCGTGAGGCCGGATTACTCTGTGTTCGCCCGTATAACATTCGGGAATAAGCGTTGGTTAAATACAACTTTTTTTTAGCCCGCGTTATCCCAACATAGGCCAAACGACGCTCTTCTTCTAACTGATCATCTTCCAATAATGCCCGAGAAAGTGGGAAAATGCCTTCTTCCATCCCCATCATAAACACAACTGGAAATTCAAGCCCTTTGGCCGCGTGCAACGTCATTAAAGTAACTTCACTGCTCTCATCTTCAACGTCATCTTGATCAGAAACCAACGCCAGATCCGTCAAAAAATCAACAAAACGGTCACTGTCCGAATCTTCCTCCGGTTGATAAGAGTCATCAAACTCTTTGGTAACGGATAAGAATTCTTGAATATTTTCGACCCGGCCTTGAGCCTCTAAGGTTTTTTCTTTTTTTAATGCTTCTAAGTAACCGGACTGATCAAGCATTTCGTTCGTTAATTCCGTAACACTTAATTCATCCTTTTTTTCTTGGAGGCCAATCATTATCTTCGCAAACGTACTCAACGTTTTTCGTGGTCGGGCCGAAATGTTATCCGCTAAAGCCACGTTTTTCGCCGCATCTAGTAAGGACCAGCGATTATAATCAGCGAAGCCCCGCAATTTATCTAACGTTCCGGTACCAATTCCACGTTTAGGCGTATTAACTACCCGTTCAAAATCAATTGAATCCTCGGCGTTAACAATAACGCGCAAGTACGCCAAAATATCCTTAATTTCTTTACGATCATAGAACTTATGCCCGCCAATCATTTTATACGGAATGTTGGTCTTAACAAAACTCTCTTCAATTGTCCGTGATTGGGCGTTAGTTCGGTATAAAACAGCAAAATCCCCGTACTGATATTGCTTGGCTTCCATTTCTTCTTGAACCTTACTAACCACGAAATGAGCCTCGTCCTGCTCATTTTGGCCACGATAATAGGAAATTGGCTCGCCATCTGAATTTTCAGTCCACAGTTTCTTCGGTTCCCGATAAGTATTATTGTTGATCACTGCGTTAGCTGCCTGCAAAATAGTTTTAGTTGACCGATAATTTTGTTCAAGTAAAACAACTTTAGCGTCAGCGTAGTCTTTCTTAAAGTTCATAATATTTTCCATATTAGCGCCACGCCAACCGTAGATACTCTGGTCGGCATCACCGACAACACAAAGGTTACGGTATTTTTTTGCCAACAAGTTAACCAAGGTGTATTGTGCCTGGTTAGTATCCTGATATTCATCGACGTGGACGTACTTAAACTTAGTCTGATAGTAATCCAAGGTCTCCGGTGACTTCTGAAAAAGCTCCACCGTTAACATAATCAAATCATCAAAATCCAGCGCCTGGTTGGCTTCTAACTCATTTTGGTATGGTCCGTAACACTGGGCCACAATTTTTTCAAATGGTGAGCTAGCAGTGGCAGCAAAGGCTTTGGGCGTTTGTAATTCATTCTTGGCACCAGAAATTGCACTTAAAACGGAACGTGGTGTGAATTTTTTTGGATCAATATTTTGTTGCGTTAAAATTCGGCGCATTAAAATCGATTGTTCCCCAGGATCGGCGATGGTAAATGATCGGGCGTAACCACCTAATTTATCAATATCGCGACGTAAAATACGGACACATAATGCGTGAAAGGTTGATACCCAAACTGACTTTGCTCGTTCATCTAACAAACCCGCCACACGTTCGCGCATTTCGCGAGCCGCCTTATTGGTAAAAGTAATCGCCAAAATATGCCACGGCGCAACTGCCATCTCTTCAATTAAGTAAGCAATTCGGTGCGTGACAACCCGCGTTTTACCAGAACCAGCTCCCGCCATAATGAGGAGTGGGCCTTCAGTATATTCTACTGCCTCTTGCTGTTTGCCATTCATATTCTCCAACAAACTCATTTTGGACATACTAATTATTCAATCCCCTCTATTTATCTACTACATATTAGTGCACTGAAAATTAAGCACTGAACACTCAAATTCATCTCACTCATTATAGCAAATATCGCTTAAAACTTCTCTAAAGAATCCACTAAAATCCGCCAGTTAAGTACAATAAAAATAGAGTTAGGGCAAAATGTTTATTTTGCCCTAACTCTATTTTGCTTAACACTAACACCGAATAATTCATTGCATGAATTATTCGTCAATTTAGACCGGGTTTAAAAAATACCTTTATTGGCATTCTCCTGACCAATCTGATGAAAACGTGTCTGAAAAAGCAGATTCCTGCGGTTAGCTACGATCGCCAAATAATCCACTACGTGAATTATTCGTCAATCTAGGCTGCGATTCGGACTTTGTTTCATCTTAGTCCGATCGACATCGCTAGTAATCCTCAGAATCTGAACGCTTTTTCAAACTCTCTCTAGTCTTCTCCCAAGCCCACGCGATCAAAAATTGTATCAACGTTGCGCAAATGCCAGTGATAATCAAACGCATCATCTAAATCCTTGGCGTTTAATATTGAAGTGATTTTTGGATCAGCTTCAAGTAATGGTCGGAAGGCCTTCTTCTCATCCCACGCGAGGGCAGTCTTCGGTTGAACTAAATCATAAGCGGCCTCACGACTCATCCCGTTATCAATCAGCTTCAGCATTACCCGCTGACTATAAATCAGACCATAAGTCACATCCATATTTGAACGCATTTTTTCTGGAAAAACAGTTAGCGTTTCAATGATTTTACTAAAACGATGTAAAATATAATCTAATAATTCTGTTGTATCGGGAAGAATAATTCGTTCGGCTGAAGAATGTGAAATATCACGATCATGCCACAAACTAACATCTTCATAGGCCGTAATCATGTGCCCACGAATAACACGCGCTAATCCAGTAACGTTCTCAGAACCAATTGGATTACGTTTATGTGGCATAGCAGAAGAACCCTTTTGCCCCGCCGCGAAGAATTCTTCAACTTCATGAATTTCAGTTCGCTGAAGGGACCGAACCTCCGTCGCAAATTTTTCAACTGAAGTGGCAATGAGGGCCATTGTTGCAATGTATTCGGCGTGTAAATCACGTGGTAAAACCTGCGTTGAGATATCTTGCGCCCGAATACCGAGCTGTTTTGTTACGTAAGCCTCAATTTCAGGCGGAATATTAGCAAAGGTCCCAACTGCACCACTAATTTTACCAGCCTCAACACCAGCAGCAGCATGCTCGAAACGTTCACGATTGCGTTTCATTTCAGCGTACCACTGTGCCATTCGTAAACCAAAAGTAGTTGGTTCGGCGTGAACACCGTGCGTTCGACCCATCATGACGGTGTACTTGTAAGTTTTGGCCTGCTTAGCCAACACTGCAATAATGTGATCCAAATCCTCACGTAAAATTCTGTTAGCTTGTTTCATCAGGTAACCGTAAGCTGTATCCACAACGTCCGTCGAGGTTAAGCCGTAGTGAATCCACTTCTTTTCGGTTCCTAAACTCTCGGAGACATCCCGCGTAAAGGCAACAACATCATGCTTAGTCTTCTTTTCAATTTCAGCAATACGCTGCGTATCAAAAGTCGCATTTTGCCGAATCTTAACGGCATCTTCTTCAGGAATTTCACCGAGTTTTGCCCAAGCCTCATCAGCTAAAATTTCAACTTCAAGCCAAGCCTGATACTTATTCTGATCGGTCCAAATTTGTCCCATTTCTGGGCGAGTATAACGCGCTAGCATAATTAACCTCACTTTTTATTTGTCTAGTAACAAAAGAATCCCGATAATACTGCAGCATAACTATTATTTAATTGTCTCAGTTAACGTGTTTAAAGATTGCTCATCGCATTAACATAATTCTCAAGTACTTAGAGTCATGTCTTCTAAAAAAGTTCAGACACTTCCTAATTCCAAATCTCAGTGTCATAAATAGCTTCCAGCGTTTGCTTCAAATCTTGGGTCAAAATGGTGACGTGGCCAACCCGACTTTCTGCCTGACTACCATTAGCCAAGTAATAATAAAAATGCCAATTTGGTTTAATCATAACTTGCGTATAGGTTGCCTTCAGCAGGCGTTCTGGAATCGTAACGCTCACCGCTGGGCTAACCAACTGTGGCACTGGCAACGGCCAATTGCAAATTGCGCGGATATGTAATTCGTATTGAGAAACTTGGGTTGCCTCATTAAAAATGTTACCCGATGTATGGGGACAAGGGACAATTCGTTTAACGTAAAGTGTGCCGGAAGCCGTTAAGAAAAATTCGACCCCAAATACGCCAACGTAAGTAATACTTTGAGCCAACGTTTTAGCAATCCGTTCCACCTCGACGGTTGTTGCGGCGTCAATTCGAGCTGGCGTAATCGACTCAAATAAATGCCGACCATGATAAACATTCTCACAAACCGGTAGGGTAACAATATTTTGTTGTGCATCCTTAGCAACCATAACGGAAAGTTCTCGTTCAAAAGGTACCCAGGACTCTAAAATATATGTGCCGGTCGTAAGATAATCAGCACTTTTAGCAATATCATCTTCATTGTAGATCACCCGTTGAAATTGGCTGCCAATGCCCCGCTGAACGGGCTTCAAAACACAAGGGTAGCCAATTGAATCGACGGCTGCATAAACGTCATCTAACCCAACAATCGTAGCGTAAGGCGCAATGTTAATATTGTGTTCGTCCAAAAAGACCTTTTCTAGTTGCCGATCCTGCATGATCGATAATATATCAGTTTTTTGCGGCAAATAAACGTTTTGCAACAAATCAAGAGCCGTTGTATCGGTATTTTCGTATTCGTAAGTTAGTACCTCACAAAATTGAGCCAATTTTTGTAAATTAGTAACATCGCTCATATCACCAACTTCAGTGAAGTCCGCGACACTTGCCGCCGGGCTATTCATTTTATCGGTTAGGATGCCCACCCGAAAGCCCATTTTTTTGGCAGTTAAGGCCAAAAGTTTACTATTGGCGCCGCCGCCAATAATACCAATCGTACTACCAGGATAAATGATCGATTCCACATTCATTCACGATCCCTTTCTTTACTTATACTACTCATTATCCTCTTTTTTGCTTAAACCGTCATCTTCTTCTAACATTGCGACTCGCTGGCAAGAATAAGCGTTTAATTTTAGAGTATGCCGTGAACCATTCGTAATCAGATTTTTGCAATAAATCCAGAAAGTGCTAAAAAGTTCAGGCGAAGCTGTTAGTCTGCATTGTTAGCTTCTTGATCACTTTCAAAAACAACTTTACCATCTTTAAACGCCGTAATCTTGGCCAATGATTCTAACCGAATTTGTTTTTCGGCAATTAATTCATGACCACGTTGGAACGTTTTTTCAATCGCAATCCCAACACCATCAATTACCGCGCCGGCCTGTTCACAGATGTCAATTAAACCCGCAACTGCCTGTCCATTGGCCAAAAAGTCGTCAATGATTAAGACCTTATCTGTATCCGCCAAAAACTTCTTTGAAATTGCAATTTCGTTACTCACTTTTTTAGTGTAAGAATAAACCGTTGAAGTATACATATCATTCACCAGTGTGAGGCTCTTATGCTTACGGGCAAAGACCACCGGGACGTGCAACTGCAGGCCGGTCAAAATAGCCGGTGCAATCCCAGATGATTCCACCGTCAAAATCTTAGTAATCCCTTCACCACGGAATAAGCGAGCGAATTCCTCACCCATTTCAAACATTAAATCAGGATCAACTTGATGGTTTAAAAAGTTATCAACCTTTAAAACGTTCCCCTCTAACACCTTTCCATCTCGTTTAATCCGATCCTCAAGTAACTTCATTCAATACACCCCTTCTGTAATTAGATAAAAAAAGCGCCTTTTTACACTACAAGTAAAGAAGCGTCTTCACTTATAGTCCAGAATTTACGGTTCTGGGTAGAAACTTGTCTCCATTATTAGACATTTATATAAGTTTGCCGGAAAAAATTGCTTTTTAGATTGGCTTTACTTTAGCATAGTTATTTATGAATAACAACTGCGGCAAAGCCCCGTGAATTACTGATCATACTGCTCTAAATCGTACGTTTTAATCAGATTAATTAGCTTGGCCGGGTAGTCCGGATCAGTCGCATAACCGTCCTGCTTCAATGCTGCCGCCGCAGTACGATAATTAGTGGCACTAATGACGTGTTGATATTGATTCGTATTCCAGCTCGTCCCGTTAGCCAGTAACGCTGCGTGGGCTGCTAGTGACGCTTGATCGTTAGCGTAAATTTGAAAACGCCCGCGAATTTCTACCC
The DNA here is from genome assembly GCF_003946275.1 of Loigolactobacillus backii. GTDB lineage: Bacteria > Bacillota > Bacilli > Lactobacillales > Lactobacillaceae > Loigolactobacillus > Loigolactobacillus backii. The sequence continues at coordinate 1,506 of NZ_RHNQ01000057.1, read as the reverse complement.
ACTGCCCGTTACGGTATTCTTTAGTTAACATCACTTTAGTCTGATTGGGATCAGTCCCTTTCACACCAAATAGATTATGGTAATTAGTCGCTAATTGGCTGGTACCCCAGTCCGACTCAAGAATTGCCTGGGCCAAAGTAATGCTTGGCAATACATGATAAGTTTGCTGTAGACGCTTTGCCTCAGGTGCCAATCTCTTAATAAAGGCTTGCCGGTTCCGCTGCACTTCGGCCTGGTTATTCGCATTTTGGTCGGCCACATCTACTCGTGCTTGCTCACCCAATAAACGTACCCCCGCCACCACTAAAAGTAGTGCGCAAAAGCAGCCCATAATAATTTGTGGTAATTTAATTGCTATTTTTTTGCGATTACGTCTTTTTTTCGCCACTATTCACCATTACTTTCTTAGCGAACCCAAGTTACCTTTTCGTAAAAATCAGCCTTTAAGGTCAATAATGTTTCAAAATCTAATAGAAATAAATATAGGTGCGCTCGATTTTCAAATTCTTCCCGCGTAGTTGGTAATGGTTGCCCGTCAAAATCACTCTGGATCTTGACAACAGTCTTTACCAAGTGCTTGGCCGCATTCGGTTTAGCAACTGTAGCGGCAGCCTTCTCCAGCAAAACCTCAACGTGTTCACTTTGAGCTAGTGGTAAATTGATCAAATCAAGGTTAGTTTGCATTTGCCGCAACATCTCGTATTGATTACGCCGCATTTCAAAATACGACCGGTAAAAATCATTTTCGATAAAAAGTTGGTTGTCCTGCTGCCGGTTCGACCACTCGCGGCCAGTTCGAATTGTATTCAATAAATGCCCCAGACGTGTCCAACTATCGGCGGAGGTCTCTTCGCCAGTAAATTGGGCCTGCATATTTTTTAAAATATTAGTTAAATCATCTTCTGTAAGTCGCTGAAAGCCTTTAATTTGTGATTGTAATGATGGCATAAATAAATTAAATACCAAGGCCACACCAACCCCAATTAACAATAACGCTAATTCGTTACTAATCCAGTGCCAACTATAACTTCGCTGCAAGAGAAAGTGCGTGACCAAAACGGCACTGACCACAATACCTTCTTGCAACTGTAACCGCATAGCTAAAGGGATAAAAATCAGTAGGAAGATACCATAGGCCCACGGATTAAATCCTAAAAATCGGAAACTTAAAGTTGCAATTAAAAACGCCAAAGCGGCCGAAACTATTCGTGAACCAGCTAAGCGAAATGAATATTTTGTTGTATTCTGAACACTTAAAATTGTTACAATTCCGGCCGTCGCCCAATAGGATAAATGAAACTCATAAGCAATAACCATTGCAATGACAGCCCCTAAGGCAGTTTTTATAGTTCGTAATCCAATTTGCATCTTTGCCACCCCTTCTATAATAGCTTAGCAAAGTCGGCCGCTAGATGCACCTAAAAAAAGAGGGTCTACACTTTCTGGTATTGGTGAATAACTAATACCGGTTTTTTGTCTGTTTTGAAAATCAGAAAAATAAAAAAG
>NZ_RHNQ01000056.1 GCF_003946275.1 Loigolactobacillus backii | reverse complement strand
ACCGGTAAGCCACTGTCTTCATCAGTTAAGAAATCATTAGCATGGTTCACCAAATCCTGGTTTTGCTTTTGAATTTCGGCTGATGAGAAGTTGGCTGTGGAAAAGTCCAACTTTTGAGTATCTATATTGTATCTATGTTTATCTTTTTCTTTAGGTTCTTTATATAGATTAAGTCCATTTTTTGAACTTCCGCTCGTAGCAAGGGTTTGAGGGCTGCTGTCAACGAACTTATGCGGAAGTCCATTTTTTGAACTTCCGCTCGTAGCAAGGGTTTCAACGGTCTCCCGCGGAAGTTCATTTTTTGAACTTCCGCTCGTAGCAAGGGTTTGAGGGCTGTTTTGACTATATTCACCGCGTAAATAGACATCGGTTGCTTTCACATCGAGCTTGGACAGATATAAGCGATTCGGTTCATTCTTTTTAGTTTTCGGGTTAAAGCCCATTTGTTTCTGAACGAGTAATCCGATTGATTCCAGCTCTGTTTTTATTTTGATGACTTTTCCCTTTGAACAATTGAACAAGTCCATTAATTCTTGATTGGTGAAGATAAAGTAGACGTGTCCTTCACTATCAACCCAGTTGTTGCGCAAAGAATACTCTAATCGGTCTTTCAGTACCATATAGGCTAATTTAGCGTCATTGCTTAAATGTTTGTATTGCTCGCCATACATTAATACCTTAGGGAACTGGAAAAACAAGGCTCCATATACATTATTGGCTTCATAGTAATTGAAATTTGTTGATTTTGTCATAATTAAAACTCCCTTTCTTGACTGACACACGCTGTCTCAAAAGAGAGTTGCTAAAACATTTGATTTGCTTTAAAATACAAATCTGATATGCTCTAACTGAATTACAAAGCATTCATTTAGCGGTGAGGCTTTGCAAATTCATCAGCATGTGTCTGTTTGTGAGTTGCCCAGTAGGCAACTTTTTTAATTTCTAACAACAAAAATGGACTAAATAGCTTCAGTTAGCTACTTAGTCCATTGACTTCAATTTGTTTTTAACTATCCTTAACTTGTCCTCGGGGACTGGTTTGCGGTATAATTAACCTACAAATTAAGAACAATGTTCAGCCGATTTTAACTTGGCGGTGAAAATCGACTGAATCTAAGTAGCTGCCTTATAGCTACTTGCTAAACCCAAAACCCCTGATTCCTCGTGAATCAGGGATTTTTCTGTTTAGCTTGATCTTTTTATTCGGTTGTTAAATTAATATTAGTCTAGCATAGCGCTTACCAAGCGGCAACTTTATTTGGTCTTGTATACTTTGCCAGCTTTTGGTTGAAACCAGTAAGCGATAGAAGATACCAGTAAATATTCGAAAAGTAAAAATGCTTCGGGGTGTTTAAGCAAATTTCCATCAAAAACACTGAAAATCATGAGCATAAGCAACCCGCCAAAATACGTGATAAACAGGGACATTATTTGTAAAATTCTTACGACAATACGACGGTTACCGCTGATTCGTTCAAATAATAGCTGTAACCAATACTGCATTGGAAATAACCACTGTCGAATAAAAAAGCGGTCATCTACCAGGTGATTTTTTGCAATTCCAATGGCTGGGATTATCCAAAAGACAATAAGGCTGGCAAACAAAAATATAACACTTATTGAAATTCCCATAACGACTCCCCCCCCTTAAAGTGACATCACATATTTTTTATAAGCTCATTTAAAAATTTGGAGGCAGACTTAAAATTATGTTCTTTGGCCAGACCATCAAGTCTTTTGCGTGCGCTAGGTTGAAGTGAAAAGGTATAGTTCTTAGTACGTTCCTCTTCATCTTTAAAAACAGGAATAACAAGTTTATCTTTAGTATCAGTTGGCTGTTCTGTTTCATTTTTTTGTAGTGCCTTTTTTATGTTTTTGTTCTCTGGATCGAATGCCATAGGTAGTCCTCCTTTATAATTCACATGCACACGTATTGAGTATACATGTGATTGATACGTGTACGAAATATTTATAATTTTTCCGTGATTTCATTAAATGTTTTGTCCATACCGTCGAAAAATTCATGTTGATCAATATATGTTTTGTGGTCTTCAGCCATTTTTGAAAGAGATTTTTTATCCAACGTTGAACGATTGAATAGCTCCTTTTCTGGAACTGTAGCCAATACACTGGGATCGCCTTTTAAGGCTTTTAATAACTCGCGAGATGATCTTGTGTTGTGTTTAACCATGTTGGCGATAAAAAATAATTTGGTCGTGACATAAGATTTTCTAGTAGAGTAATCAATGGCTTCTTTGCGTAATTCGTTAATTCTTTCTTCTAGGTTAAATTTTGCATTATACCCATGTTCACTGGGCGTGATTGGACTAAGGATAGCATTACTAATGATGACTGCATTCTTGGTAGCAGTAGAAAAATCTGGGTGACAATCCAAAATAATATACTCGAATTTTCCTAAATTTAAACGTTCATAATTATCTGACAACCACATATAGAGGAACATGTTTTTGTTAGTCTTATTTTCAATGGTACGCTCAATATCGTCAAGGTGCATGTCTCCGGCAATTAGACTAATATAAGCACTTATTTCATGTATTTTGACTTTCCCTCGATCTAAGAAAATGTTGCCAACGGTGTCTTGATTGTCGTAAATGTTGTAAATCTGGGTTAAATTACTTTGGTGGTCTAAGTCAATAAATAAAACATGCTTGCCATTTTTTGCTAACCACTCACCATAATTAAAAGCTAGGGTCGTTTTGCCAACGCCGCCTTTTATAGCTGAAAATGTAATAATTTCCATTAGTGTCCCTCCTCATACATGCTAAGTAAGCTTAATAAATATCACTACATGTATAATAACGCATAACACATATATTTGCAAATGATACATATGTTTTATATTCATGAATAATTAGCATGTGCTAGCTAAGTGTCCTATCTCTTGATATTAAGTTTTTTACGATATCGAATAAAAGTTGTCCGCTTGATCCCGGTATTCCGAGCAATGTCTATGTCACTCATGCCTGCCTGATAAAGCTTAAAAGCATGTTGCAAACGGGGATCATCTTCAGCGTATTGAGGTTTGCGGTCATGGTATTCTAACGTTTTTGTTGGATCATGAGTACTTGGTCCGTGGCAAAGATGCGCGAGCGTTGGTGGTGACAGATTCTGGTCATGATTTTCTTAAACAGCGCCTTCAGCTCAGTGTTTAATGTTATGGACATAGATTTGAAAAATTTAAAAATCAGAAGCTGATAAAGAGATGATGAGCAATGATCTTACAAGTTAATAACCAACTCAAACTTAGTTCTTTGCAGCAAAGTGAAGCCCCAGCGTACTTTCAGCTAATTACGCAAAACCAGCAATACCTTGGTAAGTGGCTGACCGCGGACAGTCCACGCAATTTAGTATTTATTGGCAAGAATGGCTAGTGGGTAGAATCAGCTTTGTTGAATTAGATAGAATCAATCAAACGGCTGAGATTGGTTACTGGCTAAGTGAAGATGCGCAGGGTCGCGGCATCATGCGTGCTTCCGTTGAACGCCTCGTCCGCTATGGTTTTGAAGACTTGCATCTTAAAAGAATTGATTTGAAAATTGCGACTCATAATCAGGCGAGTTTGGGGGTGGCGCATGCCTGTGGCTTTGAAGAACAGGAGATTTTACCCAATGCTATTACTTTGGTAGGCGGCTCAGTCGATGCGCGTCGTTGGTCACGATTTAAAAGTTAGTGAATTTAGTTTTGGCGAAGCAACGGTCATTTGTGACTGTTGCTTTTTTTTAATTGAAATAGTCACTTTATTCTTTAACTATTGTTCAAAATAGATTATAATGTTTTTGAACAGTTGTTAAAGAAAGAAGAAAACACATGCCAAGACAGCGACAATTTGAAGAAGATGACCTGTTAGAACAGGCAATGATTATTTTTTGGCAAGCCGGGTTTAACCAAACAGCAATAAGAGACTTAGCGACGCAAACGGGTGTGAAAGCACAGAGCTTATACAATACGTTTGGCAATAAGGATGCTTTGTATTTAAAAGCACTGAAGCATTATGTTGGGATGGCCGACAGCGAGATTGATGACATCATGGCAAGTGAGAGTGATGTTTGGACAAAAATGAAACAATTGTTAATTATCAACTGGCCATTAGCGACTTATCCAAAGGGTTGTATGGTCATTAATTCAATTAGTGAGCATCATGACCAATCAGCTGAGTTAACGGTCACTTACAATACCCTGTTTGATCACTTAACATCGGCGTTTGAACGACTCTTGTCACAATTACCGGCAATCAGTTTGACTACTTCAAGACAAGCACAATTAGCCAGTATGCTACGAACGATTCATAACGGAATCCAGATTGATTTAGCAAACGGTCGGCAGTCACAGGCCATTAATGAAACGGTTAACACTACGTTGGCAATGTTTAAGGCGGAGGGATAAATGATGAAACTTTCATTTTCACATGAAGCACAGGAAAAATTGGCGTCAAAAATGGCAGCGAAGGAGGTACTTTTGCTAGATCTAGATGATGGGATCGGACCATTATCGCCGGTCTTGTTAGAAAACGGACTACTGTATCGAATATTCATCTGTCCACAAGCAAAGATACCCGACGACTTTACTGAACAATTACAAACATCGCTTGGGCCAGTATACTTTACGGATGATACGGCGTTTTATTTAGATGAGAACATGGAGATTACGTATAAGAAAGTTCAAAATTGCCTCGAGTTGCACAGTGATCAGGCAATTTTGGAACCAAACCTGAATATTATTCACCTATAAAAAAACTTCCAAACTAGCCAGTTCAAGTCTGTGCAAGTTTAGAAGCTTTTTTAGTTTAGCTGGCAATTAGAAACAAGACGAGCAAGATAATTTCAATGGCGAGGCGAAGCAGGTGATGTGACCAATGAATAGCAGCGCCAAACATTCGCCGTCCTGCCAGTAACGCACCGCTTGAAATTATCACCATTCCAATTACCAAGAACGGAATCGTCGCATTAGTGGGAAAATCGCCTACCGCCGCCTTTGCGAACGTTGAACCAAGGTAAAATGAGATAAATAAGTGCATAAATACCGATCAAACGGCGCATAAAAATGAGCATGTAATTCCCCCGAGTTTTTGTTTAATACCTAGTTTTGATTGAGCGTTTGTTGTCGTTTATGATAACTGTCGATCTAAATGTTGCTCCTTGGAACTCACACGCGCATAACCGATTTTAGCCATTTCCAGTTCTCCTTTTGGACAGCTCTAATGAACACTTGTAATTCCTAGTATAGCACAGAAATAAAAAAGGCCACTAGGGTATACCCTAGTGGTCTTTTTGCGCTAGTGCGCCCGGCATGGGTATTAGCTAGGTGGTGAAAGTCCGCTATGGGCCGTAGTAGTCGGAACCATGAGCTGAGGACAAGGGTGTCCACCGTGAGGTGGAATCTGAAGGAAGTCTAAGGCAAAGTACTGCATCGATGAACAAGAAGTAGCTATAAGGCTGAAATTAACTGGATAAGGCTGCTAGACAAGTTGAAGTCCAATACTACTCGAAGTTGGTCTCAGTAAAGCTAACGATGACATGGTACGAAAGCTAATATTCTTACCCGGGGAGATCTGGCCTACACGTTTCCGACAAGAGGAATAAGTTTAATTTCCACAGAAACAAGCGGTGCAGTGATGCAGTGTTGAGTAAGCCAGAAGTCAGCCGAGGTCATAGTAGTTTGAATAATCAGATGAAGGACTGAACGACAATAACTTGTAACTTATATCGGAGGTGTAATCAGGTGCGACAATCGCAGAAAACAGAACAACAAGCTGACCGCTTGTCGAGGATAGGTTTGGAAAACCGAAAGTACACAAGGGCGCGTAGTACCGGTTATGGTGAAGGTAAAGGTATGAGTGTCACTATCCAAGACCTGGTCTTGGATCGCAATAACCTTAATCAGGCTTATTTGCGAGTTAAGAGAAATAAAGGAGCAGCAGGTGTTGACGATATGACAGTCAATGACCTTCTGCCATATCTCAGAGAAAATAAGACGGAACTGATCGCTAGTTTGCGTGAGGGCAAGTATAAACCAGCTCCAGTCAAACGGGTAGAAATTCCGAAGCCTAATGGTGGAGTAAGAAGACTTGGAATACCAACGGTGGTGGACCGAATGGTTCAACAAGCTGTGGCCCAAATTCTTACACCTATCTTTGAGCGCGTTTTCTCTGATAATAGTTTTGGCTTTCGTCCCCACCGTGGGGCCCATGACGCTATTGTAAAAGTAGTAGATCTTTATAATCAAGGTTATCGAAGAGTTGTCGACTTAGACCTAAAAGCCTATTTTGATAACGTTAATCATGACTTGATGATTAAGTATCTCCAACAATATATTGATGACCCATGGACACTAAGACTCATTCGTAAGTTTCTAACTAGCGGAGTCTTAGACCATGGGCTTTTCGCTAAGAGTGAAAAAGGAACCCCACAAGGAGGGCCATTGTCACCACTACTGGCGAACATCTATCTAAATGAGTTGGACGAAGAGTTGACTAGACGTGGTCATCACTTTGTGCGCTATGCGGATGATTGTAACATCTATGTTAAAAGTCAACGAGCCGGAGAACGAGTAATGCGAAGCATTACCCAGTTTCTAGAAAAGCGCTTGAAAGTTAAAGTGAACCCAGATAAAACCAAAGTCGGTAGCCCGCTACGGTTGAAGTTTCTTGGCTTTTCGTTGGGTGTAGACCACAATGGGGCCTACGCCCGTCCAGCTAAACAATCGCAACAACGAGTAAAGAAAGCACTGAAGTTATTAACTAAACGTAATCGTGGAATATCTCTGACAAGAATGTTTGAAGAAATTCATCGAAAAATGCGTGGGTGGCTTCAGTACTACTCAATTGGGAAACTAACTAACTTTATTCAACGCCTTGACAAGTGGTTGAGGGTCCGAATAAGGCAGTATATTTGGAAGCAATGGAAAAAGTTTAAAACTAAGGTAACTAACTTACAGAAGTTGGGGCTGTCCCAGCATGATGCATATGTCTTCGCTAGTACCCGAAAGGGCTACTGGCGAACTGCACATAGTAAGACCTTGAGCTATTCTCTAACTAATAGAAAACTGGAACAACTCGGACTTATGAATATGTCCAAGACGCTCCAGTCAATTCAATGTGATTAAGTTGTCGAACCGCCGTATACGGAACCGTACGTACGGTGGTGTGAGAGGTCGATAATTGAACTAATCAATTATCTCCTACTCGATTTATGGGTCTACACTTTCTGGTGTTGAGAAATAATCAACACTGAACGTATAGGCCCTTTTTGGATAACGCAAAAAGACACCTACTCAGTGTCCATGCTATGCTTGTTAGCGTCGAAACCAAAAGCAAGCGAGGTTATGAGTAAATGTCCCAATACGATCCTACACTGTCCGTCCTTGGAATACCAGACCATAATATCAAAGTAGCCTTTGTTCGTCATGAATATCGCGGCAACGGGGTACGTCGCCGCCAGTATCATGTGATTGATGCCGAGCTGACTTACCGGTTAACCCGGTGCCCACTGTGTGGCTTTGTGGCTTTGAGGCCTTGCACCCTAACGGGTTTTACACGGCCCACGTGCGCGTCCTCAACGGGGTTGAAATGCCGACAGTCATTGACTTGCACAAGCAACGATGGCGCTGTCATAACTGTTACCACACAGTCAGTGCCAAGACGCCACTCGTGCAACCCAACCACACGATCGCCGCTCACATGACAGAACGAATCATGAAGTTAGCGCATGAACGGTTGCCGGTCAAAACCGTCGCCCGTATTATCGGAATCTCAGCCTCCTCGGTTCAACGGATCATTGACCAAAATCTCAAACTCCGACCGGCTCGTCGGCTACCCACGCGACTCTGCTTTGATGAGTTCCGTTCCACTCATGGCATGATGTCGTTTATCTGTCTTGATGCCGATTCACATCGTCTGATTGCCTTGCTTGGTGACCGATTCAATCGCACGATTAAAAACTTCTTCATCGCTCATTATTCACTCGCTGAACGCACTCGGGTCCAGACGGTCACCATGGACATGAATGCAGCTTATCAGACGATTATTCATGAGGTTTTCCCCAAGGCCCAAGTCGTCATTGATCGGTTCCATATCATTCAACTCGCGGCTCGTGCCCTTGATCAGGTACGCGTCCAAGCGCTCAAACAGCTTGATGACAAGCACAGCCGTCCTTATAAGATCATGAAGACAAACTGGCGGCTTTTTCATCAAACTGCGCCTGACGCTAAACACAAACAGTTCCTGTTTGGTTTGAATGAAGACGTCACGCAACAGGAGGCCATCGATATCGCACTTGATACTGAGCCCAAGCTCAAGCAAACCTACGAGACCTACTTAGCGCTTCATGATGCTTTGATGGTAAAGAAACATCCCGCGGAACTGGCAAACCTGTTAGCTACTTACGAGCCAAACGGTACGGCAATGGACATGACGATCGCGACGCTTAAGCGACACAAAGTCGCTGTTCTCGCCGCTGTCACCAGCCCTTATTCCAACGGTCCGATCGAAGGGGTTAACCGCCTCATCAAGTCACTCAAACGATCCTGTTTTGGCTTCAAGAATCAGCTGAACTTCTTCAAACGAATCTACCAAATCACGGCATAACATGACAAAGACGGCTCCCCAAATGGAGAACCGCCTCAAATGATAAATTTATTCTTCAACACCAGTTGACGTAGAGCCAAAAAAATGTACTTAAGTCAGAGCTGCCGGCTTAGAAGAAGAATGGCATCCAAGCGCAGGAGCGGAAGCAACGGTTCGCTGCGAAGAATGGGCGGCAGCTGTAGCTGCGGTAACTGTAGTAGTGAACCCGGATAATTACAACCACAACGTAACGCTGGCAAGTTGGAGTAGTTGGCTTGCTTGGTTCAGTAGGCGCAGTTGGGGCGGTTTCGGCAGTACCGGCAGTACCGGCAGTGCCCGCGGTGCCTGCAGTACCAGCAGTTAACAGGTTTTTTATTGCATAAAAAAGGAGGACATAGTCCCCTGTAATAAAAAATCTATCCTACTAAACATTTTATAAATAAAGGTGATTTCTATGTCCTCTCTTAATCATTGTATTAAATTCGAGCTTGATATTAAAGACGAAAATATTGTTTTCAAAGACTATTTCTACAAAATGGTCCAGATGAAAAAGCACAAAATCTATGAAGCAGAATTGATTCAGCCTGCTTGTCCTTACTGTGGCTCCTTGGCTCTCCTGCATAATGGACATCTGATTACCAACATTCGCTATTTAACAGCTAATGCCAGCCATCCAGTAACTATTAGACTGGCTAAGCAGCGAGTTAGATGCCGTGATTGCAGTCGCTGGTCAATGGCCCAATCAGAATTGGCAAGCAAGTACTGTTCTATTTCTAATGCCTCTAAGCTAAAAATTTTGTCTGCGTTAACTGAAGATCGTTCGATGACCAGCATTGCCAGCGAAAACAATGTTTCTGTCAACACTGTTCAAAGAGTTTTAGGCAGCTGCTCTCACCGTTTCCTTGACAGCTATGAGTATCTGCCAGCTCATTTGGCTTTCGATGAATTCAAAGGCGTTGATCGTCAGCTGCACTTTATCTGCTTAGACGGCGATAGTCATCAAGTCGTGCAGATTCTTAGAACGCGTTATAAGAAGAATCTGCTTAAGTATTTTGGACGTTTTTCGCCTCAAGCCAGAGCCAACGTTAGAACCGTTACGATGGATCTCAACTTTTACTATCAGGACATTGTCAGAGCCTGTTTCCCTAATGCTCAGATTGTCATCGATCGCTTTCACATGATTCAAATGCTTACTCGTTCTTTTAACTCACTGAGAGTCCAAGTCATGAAGACCTTTGATAAAAGATCCAGACAGTATCAGCTACTCAAATCTCCCTGGAAATTATACTTGAAGAAGTTTGATGAGCTTGAAAAAGTTCATCCTCGCTACAACTGGCATTACAAAGACTGCTTAACTCAAGCACAAGTAGTTACAGAAGGCATTAACACCAGCACTACTTTAGAGAATTCATATAACCTGATGCAAAGCTTTATTCAAGCCGTTGAAACTGGCAATACGCATGAGCTTAAATCATTGATTACCAGCAAAGATTCAATTGGAACCCTAATGCATAAGACGCTGCTAACTTTTAAATACAATCTAAAAGCGGTGCTTAACGGAGCAGCTCTACCTTATTCTAACGGCTGTCTTGAAGGCTTCAATCGCAAAATCAAACAAATCGAACGAACAGCTTTCGGCTATTCCAATTTTATCAATCTATTAACCAGAATTCGTTTAGAGGAAAATCAATATAAAGAAAAAGAACCAAACAGCCTTTTAATGACTGCCTGATTCTATTCATTTACTCTCTATCAACAGGATTTGACAAAGAGCCGTTAAAAAACATGACTAGTTTTTATCTTTATAATTTATTTTTATTAACGATTAAATTAGAATCTTGCCATACCTAATGCATGTTGAGCAGCTAGGTTAAGCAAACTCCATTGACGGTCAAATCCTGGTTGGAAGAAGAAGTCTTGTTCAGCCAAGTCTTCCAAGCGCATCTTATGACTAATTGCCAAAGCTAAAACATTGCCTTGAGCAGTAATATCATACTTAGAAAGGACAGCACCGCCTAAGATTTGGTGAGTATATGGATTAAAGGTTAAGCTGACATATACCTTAGGATTATCTGCTTCTGGGACATAAGCTGGACGCATATGATCTTCATAGAAGCTAGTTTGATAATCAAGCTTATTCTTAGCAGCTGAAAACTTATTTAATCCCGCAGTAGCGAAGTGATAGTCAAAGACGCTAAGAGCTGAAGCACCGATAACACCCTTGAAAGCGCGATCTGGCTTATCTTCAAAGATATGATCAACCACATATTGTGCTTCTCTTCTAGCAGTAGTAGCTAAAGCAATTGGCATTGGCTTACCTGCTGGAATAGAAAGTGGCAAAATTGCATCTCCAATAGCGTAAACGTCTTTAACATTCGTTCTCAAGTATGGATCAGTCTTAATCCAGCCTCTTTGATCTAAATCAACTGTGTCCTTTAGCCAATCAGTATTAGGAGTTACCCCTGCTGAAACAACAACCAAGTCAGCTGGTATATCGCCTTGATCGGTCTTGACGCTTTCAACTTTTTCATTACCGTTGAAGCCTTCAATTTTAACGCCCATCTTCAAGTCCATATTCTTCTTAAAGGTAGGTTCCAAAACATCAAGCAATTCAGGGTTCAAGTAAGTTCCTAATGGACGATCAATCATGTCCATTAAAGTTACATGCTTGCCAGCTTTAGCAAATACTTCACTAGCTTCAGTACCAATATAACCAGCACCAACAATAGCAACATTCTTAATTGCTGGATTGTTAACAGCACTCATTAACTTAGAAGCCCAATCACGTCCACGCATTAAATAGATATTCTTAAGATCATTGCCAGGTACTGGTAAAAACTTTGGCGTTACACCTGATGAAAGAATTAACTTATCATATTGAACTTCTTCTTCAGAATTATTGGTTAAATCCTTAACTGTTACTGTCTTATGTTCAGGATGAATCGCAGTTACTTCATGGTTGGCATAAACATGACCGCCCTTCTTTTCAACATCTTCAGGAGCAAAGTTTCTGACGTCATCTTCAGCCGTAACTTTATTTTCTAAGTATAATTGCATACCACAGGACATAAATGAAATAAAGTCGCCAGCTTCATAAACAGTTACATCTACATCATTATATTTATCCAACAGCTCAATTGCTGATTCATGACCACCATGTGAAGCACCAACAATTACAATTTTACGTTTATCCATAAAATCCTCCTAACACAATAGTTTCTTCATTACATTTTCAAGGGTAACACTTATTACTTAATGTCTATCATATTTTGCTCAATAAATTGATTAAAAATAAAAGTTTGGAGTTGACGCTCCAAACTTTTTTGCTATATCTTCTGCTCAACATCATGAATCTTCACAACTAATACAGTGCGAATCCAATCAAATTGGGCTTTCATTTGGTCAAAATATGCGCCTTCATTAATGAATTGACCACTGCCATGAATATGATAACCGCGACCCATTCCAGCGGTTCCTGAATAATTGTAAGAACCAATCGTAATGATCAGTTCATGTTTTGGATCTTTTTCAAAATCTTGTTCAATCGAGTGCATCCCCGCAGCTGGAATCAAAATTATATCATCAGAAACCACGTTAATATATTGTGACCAAGTATTAACTACGCTAGCTGGATTACCATTAATCGAGACAATCGTTGCCGGCCCTTTGTCTTGTAAAACATCTAAAAAATCTTCGTTCATTATTTTTGTCATGATTTTTACCTCCTATGTTCTGCTATTCAACTATATTCCTAAACACCGCCAAGTTATGACAGAATTTCAAAATTAATATTGCTGGATAATTCGTTGCAACTTTTCCAAATATTTTTCTTTTAACTCACTGAGAGTCCAAGTCATGAAGACCTTTGATAAAAGATCCAGACAGTATCAGCTACTCAAATCTCCCTGGAAATTATACTTGAAGAAGTTTGATGAGCTTGAAAAAGTTCATCCTCGCTACAACTGGCATTACAAAGACTGCTTAACTCAAGCACAAGTAGTTACAGAAGGCATTAACACCAGCACTACTTTAGAGAATTCATATAACCTGATGCAAAGCTTTATTCAAGCCGTTGAAACTGGCAATACGCATGAGCTTAAATCATTGATTACCAGCAAAGATTCAATTGGAACCCTAATGCATAAGACGCTGCTAACTTTTAAATACAATCTAAAAGCGGTGCTTAACGGAGCAGCTCTACCTTATTCTAACGGCTGTCTTGAAGGCTTCAATCGCAAAATCAAACAAATCGAACGAACAGCTTTCGGCTATTCCAATTTTATCAATCTATTAACCAGAATTCGTTTAGAGGAAAATCAATATAAAGAAAAAGAACCAAACAGCCTTTTAATGACTGCCTGATTCTATTCATTTACTCTCTATCAACAGGATTTGACAAAGAGCCCAAAAAAGTCCCTGTTGGCGTCAGATGGCGTGGTAGCGGGGACTTTCTTTTAGATAATTCTGATCTGTGCCGCCGCGTTTTAAGCGGTTCGGCTTACCTAGCGAATACACTAATCATTATAACATACGTTTGACAGTCAATATCATTTTGAGTGAATAATATTAAAGGATTATTCACTTATTGAGTTACTGAACGTTGTGCTTCTTCAAGTAGTCACTTAATGGGACTAATTTTTCAGCATAATAACGTTTCTTGAAATCATCAATTGTCTTTTTATCATATTTATCAGCGTCTAATGTCAATTTTTCAACTGGAATTGGTCGCTCATTGGTAATCTTGATATCAATTAAGACTGGCTTGCCAGCTTTAGTTAGCTCAACGGCCTTATCAAAAGCAGGTTTCATTTGATCAACTTTGTCAACGGTGATGCCAGTCATGCCCTGACCTTCAGCTACTTTAGCAAAATCAGTCTGTGGCAGGCTAATACCGAACCACTCGTGGTTGTCATCCTCTTGCTCATCTTCAATAAAGCCAAGGGCGTCATTAGAGAAGACAACGTTGATGACTGGTAAGTGGTAGGCAACTTGGGTGCTGAGATCCTGCATGACCATGGCAGCTGCACCGTCACCAGCTAAATTAAAGACTTGACGATTTGGATAGCTCAGCTTTGCGGCAATTGATCCGGGTAGGCCGACACCCATTGTGGCAAATAGTCCTGAGGTGATCCAAGGTTGTTTGCCATTCACTTTGAGCAACCGAACCGCGTTTTGGGTGACATCGCCAACATCAATTGAGTAAATGGCATCATCTTCAGAAATTCGATTAATTTCTTTAAACGCAGGCTCAAACCGAAAATCACCATCCGTTCGATTCATCATGTCATCATTGTATTGATGCCAGTTGGCAGCATTATCAAAATTGGCTGCATACCAGGCAGATGGTTGGCTGTCTTCGCCTAACTCAATGAACCGTTGCAACGATTTCTTGGCGTCGGCTAAAATGGCAACATCGGTCTTGTGACGTTTACCAAGTACTTGTGGATTGTTGTCAATTTGGATGAATTTAACATTAGGTTTAAACATGACTTCGGCAAACGGATAATTGGAACCAACAAACAACATAAGGTCAGTCTCTTGAAGCGCTTCGTTAGCTGGCTTGGAAGCAACTCGAAAAGCCGATCCCAGCAAAGCTTCGAAATCATAAGGAATAATTTCCTTGCCTAAAGCGGTCGTAATGACTGGAATTTGGAATTTCTTAGCGAATTGCATGACTTCATCAGCAGCGCCATAGGTTCCTTGGCCCACGTAAAGGATTGGCTTCTTAGCTTGTTTAATCAAATCCAAAGCTTGGTTGATTTGCTCGTCGGAACCGGCACCTAATTCTGGTCTAGCAAAGTTCTTAGCTGAGCTATAGTAGCCGTCAGCCGGGATCTCTTTGTCTGCCAGATCATTTGGAATGGTAACGAAAGCTGGCCCGTGTTGCGCAAACGCACGGCGAATAGCTTCATCAAGGATATGCGGTAAACTTTCAGCGGTCATAACAGTTCGAGCGTAAACGCCAGCATCTTTGAACCATGGGTTTTCATCAAATTCTTGGAAGAAATCTTGGTTCATGAGTGCTTGTGGGGTTTGGCCAACGATGAATAAGGCTGGGACTTTATCCGCCATTGCATCGTAAGCGCCTTGGTACAGATGAGTAGCACCGGGACCGGCTGAACCGAAAGCAACACCGATGTGACCGGTTAGCTTGGTATCCGCAACAGCCGCCAAGGCACCGACTTCTTCGTGACGAACATGAATATATTTGATGCGGTCTTTTTCAGCGTCCAAAGCGTACATCAGGTTGTTGACCGTTCCACCTGGGATGCCATAAATATGATCGACATGCCAGCTTTCAAGGGTCCGTAATGCTGCAATACCTGAGTTAATTGTATTTGCCATAATCAAAATCCTCCGTTTCATTTTTTGATCGACAACCGGCTAACTTGCCTGGATTGTCTGGACCAATAAATCAATCCCTGCTTGGCAGCTCTGCGTCATTACTGACTCAGGTTCACCAGGAAAATAATACGGTTTGGCTAACGTCGTTTCCGGATTAGCTAAGCCGATACAAACAGTCCCCACCATTACGCCCTCCAATTTATCAGGACCAGCCACGCCGGTAAATGCTAACGCAAAATCAGTACCGGCAATTTTGCGCGCTTGTTGGGCCATGCTTTTAGCAACTTCAGGACTGACGACGCCATATTTTGCGATCAAAGCGGCCGGCACGCCGAGTAGCTTGGTTTTAGCCGTGGTGGCGTAGGTGATGAAACCGCCTGGATAAATTTGACTAGCCTGTGGTGTGGCGGCTAATTGGCTTTGAAAGGTCCCGCTAGTTAAGCTCTCGGCGCTGGTCAATGTCAGTTTGCGTTTAGCTAAATATTTTGCTAGTGTCGGTATATCCATATTGCATTCCTTCTCTACTCTACAGCAGTGAATAATTTTGGTACCGAAAGTTTCCGCTGTTCCGAACGATACGACTTGGACTTGCTTAACTTCGATATTAGTTCCAATCGACATCGGGAAATAAGTTCTGCTTAACTAACATCCGATACTTGCTAATAGCGTTGTTAAAAACAAGTGACAGTAGCCATCATATTACTTGAAAATATGTCTTATTCTTATAGTATAGCAAAGCTGCGTACTTAACTAAAGTAATATACCTATCGTTTAAGCCGTTGATTTTACCATTTATCCGCAATAAACAACCACCTAGTTAAAAGCGCTTTAATCTAGTTACACTTATGTATATTAGCATATAGAAAAGCGTCTCACAGGAGGTCCCAAACGTGAAAGTTACGATTGTACTTGATGGCACAGCACAACCACCTCTTGCTGCCCCCACCATCACCACTGCGATCAACCAAACAATCGCCAACATTCAACAGGATGAAGTTGCCTATATTATTGGCTACACTGCTGAAAAAATGGTTCCACTACAACCACAACACATCATTCGTTTTTATAGTGAAACTAAGACCAAACAAAGACATCACGCTATCTGATCAAAGAACGGTTATATCAGCTTGAGAAACAACTACCTACTGACTTTTTACGTATTTCACATAGTGAGATCATCAATATTAAAACGATCGTCAAACTTAAATTAACCTTCAACGGCCTGATTCAAATCAAATTAGCCACAAAGATTAAAACTTATACCTCGCGTCGCTACGTCAAACAATTAAAGACGCGCGTTTTATAATCAAGTTAGCCAATTAGATCCAGCTAATTGAAAAAATAAAAAACACCAAGACAAATCTCTGTTATCATTGATGTTCCAACACAAAAATGAAAGAGGTTA
>NZ_RHNQ01000055.1 GCF_003946275.1 Loigolactobacillus backii | reverse complement strand
AGGAACTCCTTTTTCTAATGTTTTTGAAAATTAATTTAAGGAATCATTCATCCTTACACAAACTATTTTACAGTCTCCACAGGCGGGCATTATTGCCGGCAAACGTGACTATATTGAACGGCTAAAGCATAATCAATTGTTGCGTGCATTACGAGTTGATAAACTTACGTTGGCTGCATTAGAGGCCACACTACATTTGTATGAAAATCCGGAAAAAGTTATTCAAAAAATACCAACGCTACGGATGATTACGTTACCTTTGGCCGAATTGCAGCAGCACGCCCAAAGATTGAGTAGTGCCTTAAAGCAAATTAAATCGCTTAAGGTAACGACTTTGGCTGGCACCTCACAGGTAGGCGGCGGCTCGTATCCGGGCTACCTGTTACCGACCGAATTGGTTGCCGTTACACCCACCACAATTTCGGCAACTAAGTTAGAAAGTAAACTACGTATTAGTGATTCCCCAATTATTGTGCGGCTTGAAAAGGGACAAGTACAATTTGATGTTAGAACTTTGCAAATAGGTGATGATGAAAAAATCGTTAGACGAATTAGTCAGTTGATGAGATCATGAGTAAATTAACTAAACGTTTATTAATCGTTCTTTTAGTAATTATGCAACTTATTTTCTTATGGGTGCCAGTTGAGTTGCGGACACTATACAATACGCGGCTAGGGTTTATGCGTCAAATCTTATTTATGAATGAGACCTATCCCGTTCATTTAGTAGAGTGGTTGTTTTGGCTGTTAGTGCTTCTAACACTGTATTATTTGATCACTTTAAGTTTAAAACGGCATAAAAAATGGCAGATTATTAGTTGGTTGTCCGTCGGCTGGTTATTATTGGTTTTACTGGTGATCATCATTGCCGCCTTATTAACAGCTGCAGGGGCACCGCTTCATTTTTATAATTTGGCCTGTTGGTGTGTCGTTTTGATAATGCAGTTATTAATGATTAAAGTGGCTTTATAAAATATTTAAAAAGGAGTTTTTAGGATGGCTTTTTTTACACGTGTAGAAAGTATTTCAACGGATACCTTACAGCAACTTTTAGTTAAAAAGCCACAAATTGTGGATGTTCGGCGTCCAGATGAATACGAGGCAGGACATATTCCGGGAGCGCTTAATTTTCCGTATGAACAAATTACGGAATACCACCCGACGACTAAGGTGTATCT
Source organism: Loigolactobacillus backii (assembly GCF_003946275.1). Lineage (GTDB taxonomy): Bacteria > Bacillota > Bacilli > Lactobacillales > Lactobacillaceae > Loigolactobacillus > Loigolactobacillus backii. Next base: position 15,531 of record NZ_RHNQ01000055.1, on the reverse strand, counting down.
AATCTGCCATTCTGGAGTACGCAGTAAGCGAGCGGCTAAAAAGCTTAAGGGCCGCGGCTACGATGTAGTCAACGTTTTAGGCGGTATGGTTGCTTGGAATGGAGAAATAAAAAAGGGTAACGACTAATCCATTATTATATGAAAGTGAAGGCGTAAAATGGCTAATAAGAAAGATTTCGTAAAGGAAATAACGGCACGTGATGATGATTTTGCAAAGTGGTATACCGACACTGTTTTAAAGGCTGGCATGGCTGATTATTCACCAGTTCGTGGCGCAATGATTATTTTGCCTTATGGCTATCAAATTTGGGAGAACATCAAGCAAGAATTTGATGGTATGTTGAAGAAGACCGGGCATGAAGATATGACAATGCCGTTATTAATTCCAGAAAGTTTATTGGTTAAGGAAAGTGAATTAATCAAAGGCTTTGCACCTGAAGTTGCGTGGGTAACTCAGGGTGGTACGGAAAAGCTTCAGGAACGTTTGGCCATCCGACCGACTTCCGAGGTTCTTTTTAGCGATTATTACGCCCGTGCGGTACATTCTTATCGTGATTTACCACTTAAATATAATCAGTGGGTCAGTGTTATGCGCTGGGAAAAGACAACTCGGCCATTTTTACGAACGTCAGAGTTCTACTGGCAAGAAGGCCATACTGTTCACGCAACAGCACAAGAATCCCACGATGAGACGCTTTCAGTACTAGATATGTATGAAAAAGTGATTAACCAATTCTTAGCAATTCCGACACTCAAGGGCCAAAAAACCGAAAGTGAAAAATTTGCTGGGGCTTACCAAACCTTTACCCTCGAATCAATGATGGCCGATGGTCGTGCTTTACAATCGGCAACTTCGCATGATTTTAATGATAAATTTGCTAAGGCCTTTAACATTAAATACTTAGATAATAAGGGTAAACAGCAGTATGCTTACCAGACTTCATGGGGGCTATCGACACGAATCATTGGTGGTTTAATTATGGTTCATGGTGATGATCGCGGTTTAAAACTACCCCCACGTGTGGCACCAACACAAGTCGTTATTATTCCAATCGCACCAAATGAGGAAGTTCTCCAAGCGGCAACTGAAATTATGACTGATTTACAGGCGGATGTTCGGGTCTCAATGGACCAAAGTGATAAAAAACCTGGTTGGAAATTTAATGAGTACGAAATGCGCGGTGTGCCTGTTCGATTAGAAATAGGACCACGTGATTTAAAGCAGCAACAAGTTGTACTTGTTCGCCGCGATACCGGTGAAAAGATTGTGACACCAATCGCTGACGTACATACTAAAGTAAATGAATTATTAGAAGAAATCCAAGCAAATCTTTATCAAATGGCCAAGGATCATTTAGATGCTAATATATTCACTGCAACTGATATGACTGAATTTAAAAAGCAGTTAGGGAATCATCGTGGTTTTGTTAAGGCAATGTGGTGTGGGGATCCTAAGTGTGAAGCTGCTATTCATTCAGAAACTAAAGCAACAGCACGCTGCCTTCCTTTTAAACAGGAACAATTATCTGATAAATGTGTTTATTGTGGTAAACCGGCCAAAAAATTAGTGATTTGGGCGCAGGCTTATTAAAAACTGTTTTTTATAAGTATCATTCACCAAATTAAACCAACTGTGTTAAGTGAAGAAACCCACCTTTTTAAGTATATTCGGACCAAATTAGTCAGGAAAATGCTAATAAGGGTATTTTCCAAACATGACCTAGATGTTCTTGAAATGCGTTTTAATCACAGTCAAGTTTACACAAGGTTTGTTTGGTGCTGGGAAAATTAAAAATGTAAATCAAATTTTACGTATTTAGTGTTGTAGACCAGTATGTATCTTACCCTAGAATCGATTCTTACAAGTTACTTATAAATAAAAACCATAGGAGGAAGTTAGCGTGGGAAAGAAAATAGTAATCGTCGGCGGTGTTGCCGGCGGTGCATCAGTTGCAGCGCGAGTACGTCGTTTGGATGAAACGGCCGAAATTACAATGTTCGAAAAGGGGCCTAACGTCTCATTTTCAAATTGCGCTTTACCTTATTATCTTAGTGGAACCGTTAAAAACGCGGCCGATATTGTTTTAATGACGCCAGAAAAATTTCAACAGCGCTATAATATTAACGCACGAACGGAAACTGAAGTTATCGACGTTGATCCTGAAATGCAGATTGTAACGTATATCAATCAACGTACGGGTAAGCAGGCACAACAAAGCTATGATGAACTTTTTCTTGCTCCAGGTGCAACACCTATTTTACCCCAAACAATTAAAGGTATTACAAACGCAAATGTTTTTACGGTTCGTAATGTTCCGGATATTGAAAAATTGCAGAATTATTTGGTTGATAATAGTATTCAAAAGGTAACGGTAATTGGTGGCGGCTTTATTGGTTTGGAAATCGCTGAAAATTTAATTAAGGCTGGTCGTAAGGTAGCTTTAATTGAGGCGACGTCCCACGTTATGCAGCCGCTGGACGAAGATATGGCACAGATTCTGCATAAAGAATTAGTCGATAATGGGGTCAATTTAATTGTGTCCGATGCCGTTACCGAAATTAGTAAAGATGAAGTCACTTTAAAATCAGGTAAAAAGCTTGCGACCGAAGCAGTTGTTGCGGCAATTGGCGTACAACCAGAAGTTACTTTGGCCAAGAAAATTGGTGTACATTTAGGTGAAACTGGCGCCATTGCAGTTAATCATCATTACCAGACTAATTTACCCCACGTTTATGCCGTTGGTGATGCCATTGAAGTAACCAATATGTTGACGCGTAAAAAGCAACGTCTGGATTTAGCTTTTCCTGCACAAATGGAGGCTCGACATGCCGCTGACCATATTTATGGTCGAACCACACAACAGCGCGGTGTTTTAGGATCACAAGTAATTCGATTGTTTAATTTAAATGCCGCTTCAACTGGATTAACTGAGAAACAATGTGATGAGCAAGGCATTGAATATAGTGCGGTTACTGTTATTCCAAAAGATAAAGTTGCTTTAATGCCAAATGTTCATTCGTTATTTCTGAAGTTGGTTTTCGGATATCCAACTGGGGAAATACTTGGTGCCCAGGCAATTGGGATGAGTGAAGTTGATAAGCAAATTAACGTTATTGCAACCGCAATAACGTTACACGCTCACGTTGAAGATCTACAGGATTTAGAACTTTGTTACCAACCACTTTTTAGCACAACCAAAAATGCGGTTAATTTTGCTGGTTTGGTAGCAACTAATATTCTAAATGGCGAATACAAACAGGTACCAGTCAGCGCCGTAAGACAACTAGTTAAGGATAAAGCATTTATTATTGATGCTCGTGAGCGTGATGAGTATGCTCAAGGGCACGTTAAGGGTGCTGTCAATATTCCACTAAGTGAATTTAGAGATCGTTTGAGTGAGGTTCCTAAGGATCAACCAGTATACGTGCATTGTTTAACTAGTCTTCGTAGTTACAATATGGTTAGAGCGTTAGTTAACTTAGGGTATACAAATGTGCATAATATTGTTGGCTCATTCCTTGGAATATCGGAATATAATTATTATCATGATTTAGTCGATGACCGTGAGTCAATTGTTGATCATTATAAATTTGATTTAGACTAATAGGCTTTTGTGCGATTGGTTTATTTGAAAGAAATAAAAATATAAATAGTGGCGCTTTAATTACCGCGAAAATAGCTTTAAAATAATTGTGGCTGACAGTTGTTTTAAAGCTATTTGTTCAATTTGCTTGTCATTCACAAGAAATTGTAATTAAATTTGTTTGAAAAATAAAATAGATGGGCAAAATAATTGAATTGTGCTAGGTTAAGACCATAAGCGCCACATTTCTAAATGATAGGAATGATAATGATGAAAAGTCTTGTACAACTTGTTGAATATCAATATACTACTTTTTCACGACAAGAACGAAAAGTTGCTCTAAAAGTGATTCAAGAGCCCAGAAACGTACAAAAAATGAGTATTACCCGATTGGCCCAGGCCACTGGGGTTAGTAACGCCACGATTACTAGATTTGTAAAGAAAATGAATTGCACTAATTTTTATGATTTTAAGTTGCAGTTGGCACAAGCGGATAGTGTAAATGTTGATTTACCAACGAAGGGGACAATTCCTGATGATGTTTATAACTTTTACCAGAAGGTGCTAAAGGCAACACAACAATTATTGGATCCGGCAATTCTAAAGCAAATCGTCTCGCTTATTGCACAAAGTGACCGTTTATACTTATTCGGTTTAGGAAGTTCGGGTTATACGGCCAACGAAATGACCCAACGTCTAATTCGAATGGGAATCACGGCGTTTGGGATGACGGATAGTCACATGATGTATATCACTAGTGGTATTATGAAAAAAGGCGATTTGGTATTAGTTTTGTCTAACTCAGGAAACACTCGTGAGGTAAACGAGGCAGCAAAAGTGGCCCAAAAAAATAACGCTAAACTGGTTGCTTTGACTGGATTTAGTAAAAGCCCACTAGCCGAATTATGTGATTTATCGATAATAGTTAAAAACAGTAATTTTGTTGATAACAGTCGGTTTGTTAATTCACAGTTTGCTATGACTTACGCACTTGATATTATTACGACAATGTTATTGGAAAACGATAATTATCGGGTGAAAATGGATCAGACGATTGAAATGATTATGAATAATAAACTTAAATAACTAGCTAACAAAGAGTAATTCCGTTGTCTGTGTTTGTAAACGGAGGCCGGAGAGATGCGGAGTTTTAGTTATACTGGTTTAGTGCATTTTTTAACGACCAACCAGCAAATAAGCCCAATTAAGGTTAGTGTGTTTGAATCACCAAATCAAATGCATACAATTTATATCAAATCAGTGTCTGAATTGGCAAAATTTAATCATAATGCCGTTTATAATTTTGATGATGGTGTGAATAATTGTATCACGCACTATAACGATAAAAAGAACACGTAAATGATTAAATTTTACGTGTTTTTTTATCTAAATTAGTATTAATTGAGCTTTTAGTCGTAAATCAGCTATACTGAAAATTAGATTAAAAGACTTGATTGGAGGATGATTATGCTCCCACTAAAAGTTACGGAACAACCAGGTGGCCAACTTTTTATTGTTGAGGCGATAAGTGGGCGTTATCGACCAGGAATTGCTCATTCGGTACCACGTGCCTTACAAGATTTTGTTATTGAAAATAAGCTAAAGCAAGAATCCGTAAAAATTGTGAAATGGCTTAAGAAATAAAGAATGGGCTAATAAAAATAGTTGAATCTAAATTAATATTCATGATATTTTAGCATTTAAAAATGGATTTTCTACTATGTTTTGCCGATCTGACGGAGATCGGCTTATTTTTTTGTAGCAAATAGAAACTATTTACGGTAGCAACGCTAGACGAGTATTTGCACTCTTTCTTTTCAAGATCACCGTATTATTTTACAGCCGTCTAAATAAGAATATGACCAATAAAAAGGCCGCTACTCAAACAAGTAACGACAACCGCCAGCACTTAATTCTATTTGTCAGAAATGAACATACTTTAGTTTTAATTATTGAAAACAAAATAAAATACCGCTATCACCAGATCAGTGATATAACGGTATTTAGAGGCAGATGTTTAATCATTCACAACGCTATTAAACTACAAATTGGACCCGAACGGACTTGAACCGTCGACCTCCTACATGCGAAGCAGGCGCTCTCCCAACTGAGCTACGGGCCCGAAATGGCTACAAACAACCACTTCATTATTCTACCACAAGTTTAGCTAGGTGGAACAGTCTTTCTATGATTTTTATGCTACTAGTTAAAGGCAACTTTTACTTGCCGACTAGTTTCGTTATCATTTTTTGGTGTGATTCGAATTTGGAGATCGTCCTTGGTATTTCGTAAGCGATAAGAAAGTTCAAAATCTTCGTTTTCATTTGGACCAACATGATCAAGAAAATCGTCATCTTGTTCCGTTAATTTTAATTTGGTACCGTTTTGATAAACTGCTACTTCACCAACATCAGAAAATAGTCGGTCATCAGTTGTTTGGTTTAGCCAACCAATCTCTAGTTCTACTTGTTGTTTGGTTTCTGCTTCGACCTTAATTTGGCTAATATTAAAGCTTTTAAAGTTTAATGTTTTTGGGAGAACACTTACTTTGTCATCTGCACCGACGTTTAATTTGGTTGAATCAGATTTTGCGGTGCTTGTACTGTGGGTGGTAGTTTGTTTCTTGTCATTAGTTGTGTCATTTTGCGTGGATTGGCTACAGCCGGCCAACCCCAGCAACGTTACCCCTAATAAAACAATGGCTTGTTTTTTCATTTAAAACAGTCCTTTCTTGTTCCATAGTTAGTCGTTACTTAAAGCATACTTAATTTAACGTGGTTTAGCTATTTTTAAGCTAGGATATATCGGAAAAATTTCACAAAAATAAGACCTACGACAAAGGAGCAAGTCGTAAGCCTTAAATTGGTTTTAGTCGTACTAGCGGCGGCCCAAGAAATTTTGGCCTAACACTAATCAGTTATAAAAGATTAACAGGAATCGTTTTAATACCCAATCTCAGTTAAAAAGTCAAAACTTGCCCAACTAAGATCATATTCGGATTGTTAATTCCGTTAATTGAAGCCAATTCTTGAACAGACATCCCATGGGCGGCAGCGATGGCGGAAAGACTATCGCCAGATTTAATACGGTAACTATTATTGGTAGTTACTTTAGCGGTGGTTGTCGCTGAACCAGAAATAGTTAATACTTGCCCAACATAAATAGTATTTGTGTCATTAATATTATTCTGTGTCGCCAACTTTTGAACAGATGTACTGTGGTCAATCGCAATACCATACAGTGTATCACCAGCTAAGACTGTGTAACGATTACTGGTTGGTTTTTTTGCCGTAGTTGGTGTTGTGCTGGCACTCGTATTACTACCTGTTACCAATAATTGTTGGCCGACGTAGATTAAGTTCGCGTTACTAATGTTGTTTTTACTAGCTAAGTTTGCAGCAGTGGTACCATATTTTGTCGCAATACCAGATAATGTATCACCGGATTTAACGGCATAGTAGTTGGTTGTTACTTTAGTGGTCTGTTTATTGTTGGAAGTAGTTATTGTTGTCGTGCTACCTGAAACCCAAAGATTCTGGCCAACGTAAATTAGATTTGCGTTACTAATGTTATTTTTACTGGCCAGGCTTTGTGCCGAGGTATTGTATTTCAAAGCGATGCCAGACAACGTGTCGCCTGATTTTACTGCGTAATAGACTTTACTATTAGTTGTCGGTTTGACCAAATTAGTAGTTGTTGTACTTTTTTTTGTGGCTTGCTTAACCAGTAAATTTTGGCCAATATTGATTAAGTTGGGGTTACTAATATTATTCCAAGATGCCAAGTTTGTGGTTGTATTATTGAATTTAGAAGCAATACCAGATAGGGTATCACCAGATTTAACTGCGTAATGAACCGAACCATCCGAGCTAGTTGTGCTAGCAACACTAACTGTACTGGTTGTACTTGTCTTATTGTTGAGATCAACAAAGTTAGCTGTGGTTCCACCGTTAAAAGCGATTTGATCCCAAGCAGTTAAATTCCAGCTACTGATAATATTTCGTAGACTAGTAGTGTAGTTAGGGTCAGTTGCGTAACCATCAGCACGAACTAAATAAGTTGCGGTATTGGCATCTTTAACACCTAGCAAATTATGGTAGCGCGAGTTATCAACAAAAAAGGCACCGTGATCCGTAACACTGGTAGAGTTATTTGGGTAGACGCGGAAATTATCATTAATGGTGGTGTAATATCCATAATATTCTTGGGTTGGTAAGGATACGGATTGACCATTATAAGAACCCTTAATGCCAAATAAGTTATGGTAGTTAGCCGCTAAACTTGATTGTCCCCAACCACTTTCAAGGATGGCCTGTGCGGCAGTTAAGGAAGGTAACACACCGTACTGTTGCCACCCAGCAATTGCCCCAGACTGAATGCTATCTAAAAAGGCCTGTTGGTAAGAGATGGAGCCACTATCCGAGCGGGTAATTGTTTGTGGTGTGCCGGTTGCTTTATAAGCAGCCAATGCTTTGGCTTTGGCTGCTGCAAGTGCTGTAGCACCATTATCATCATTGCTAAGGTTAGTCACTTGTAATCCAGAGGTACCGCCTTTAGCCATATCATTAACAGTTGTGTAGACGGCCGTATCATCTGACGCGGTACGCGTAATTGTAATGGCGGAACTTTTTACGGTTGTCGCAGCGGAACTATTTTGAGTCGCTGCTGAGCTTACTGTAGCAGTAGCAGAACTACCTTGAACTGCTGCTGAGCTTGCTGGACTAGTAGTGGCCGTTGCTGTAGAGGCTACTTCAGTTGAGTTACTTGAGGTAGCCGAATTAGCCGTTGATTGAACAGTGTCTGAAACGGCCGTGCTACTACTTTGGACCGCTGAACTTGCCTGTTTTGTTGTTAAGCTAGTTTGCTCAGCGTTCAGTGCTTGGTTTGGCTGAGCAGAGGTTTGAACTGCAGCGCTTGTAAGTTGTTGCTTGGCTGTGTTTGGCTGCTTATTGGCTGCCGTATTATTACTAGAAGCCGAACTAGCCACTGAGCTGCTGTTTTGCGTGGTCGCTTGCTTGATTGTGCTTGCTTGGGCCGCGGTACTAGAAACTTCACCGGTAGCGGCGCCTGATACAACCGTATTTGGCGCAATATTGTTAGTTGGTGCGGCGCTGTCCTTTTCTGAAGCGCTGGAACTAGCAGTGGTTGTTTTTAAAGTTGCCGTACTATCAGTGTGCTTAGCGGCCGCTGAATTTGTGGTTGTTGTGGTGCCTGTTGTTTTTTGTTGTGTTGTAGCAGCATTGGCGCCGGTCTGAATATTAAATAAACTAAACCCAAAAGTTAGGACTGAAATACCAGCGACTGTCCAATTTCTTCCTGCCTTATACATTTTGTAATGGACTTTTTTATTACTCATTTCATTATTGTGCTCGTTTTCTTGCATATGTAGAACCTCCCAAAAACTACCCCTACTTGATGACTAGTGTCGTGTGATTAAATGTTATCGAACTTAGATGCATTTCCAAACACGCTCTAAGATTACCTTTGATGAATATCTTTTCCCAAATATAAAAAATAATTATTAATAATTGACTAAAAAATGATTGTGCTTATGGACATATTAATGTCATTAGTTTAAAATTAGCACGCTAAAAATACTGTGTCAACGCGGTAAGTGTTACATTTTAGTGACAAAAAAATAATAGTGGTCATTTACAAAAATTGAAGCGACGATTAGATGGTAAATCAGTGAAAATTAGCCTTTTTGGCATATATTTTAACTGTGTAATTAAAATATAATTGAAATAAAAGATAGCTTCGGCTCAGTTTTATTAAAAGTGGTAGAATAATAGAGTAACAGTTACTTGGACCTTTAGCTCAGTGGGAGAGCACTTGGGTCACAACCAAGGGGTCGACGGTTCGAACCCGCCAAGGTCCATAATAGATACAAGAGTGAGGCAAAAGTCGGTTTTGGGTTCACTGCGTAACGTAAGCTAATAACCGTACCGTGGTTATTAGCTTAGCTGTAGTTAGGCACGTGAACCCAGACTTTTGGCGCACGTTTTAGAGTAATGATCGAAAATAGTAAGCGACTAGGACTTTTGTTCCAACCGCAATTAACCTCAATTTAGCCGATAGACGGCAAATTGGGGTCTTTTTTTGTAAAAAAGCATATTAGTTGTCTCAATTTTGGTTTGATCTTATCGTTGGAATAAGAATCGACTAGCTAATCTAAATTTTTTCGCTACCTTTGCATTAAATTAAGTAGAACACGTTTTGAAAATTATTTTTGACTGAATATGGTTAAAAATTAAGGCAAACTTGATGGGAGGTTGGCCAATATGGAAAGAATTGCGATCGTTAATGCAACTAATGATGCGTTTGTTCCCGTTTTGCAAACTCTGCATACTTCTTTATTACAAAATAATTCGACGGCCTACGTTGATTTTTTTATCGTTGATAATGATCTAAGTTTTAATGGGAAAGGGCGCTTGGCCGCCAATATTGCGCACTTTCCCAATGCGGCAATTCACTTTGAAACTGTTTCTCTGATGGCCGATACTGATTTTGTAGAAAGCAACCGTATTCCCAAAACGGCCTATTATCGGCTAATGGCTCCCTGTTTATTTCAAAATAGTAATTTTTCGCGGTTGCTTTACCTTGACTGCGATATGGTCGTTACTGGCAATATTATGAAATTATGGCAGACTGATTTGGCCGGAAATGTGATCGGGGCCGTTGAAGATGCTGGTAATCTTGACCGTTTTGCGGCCATGGGGCTAGATACTGGTGGTGCACGCTATTTTAATTCTGGTCTATTACTAATTGATTTGGAAAGGTGGCGGCAAGAAAAAATAACTTCAAAAGTAATGGCCTTTATTCGTGACCATCCAGAAAAACTGAAATATCATGATCAGGATGCGTTGAACGCCGTTTTGTATTCTAAATGGTATCAACTTCACCCACGGTTCAACGCCCAATCTGATTTAATGCTTGGTATTACGAGAACATTTGATGCCAAAACGGCACGCTTAAATCGTGAGGCCCGCCAACGGCCAACTATTATTCATTACTGTGGTCACGTCAAGCCTTGGCATTCGGATTATCAACACGCGGATTTGCAGGCAATTTATCGTTATTATGCGCAGAGAAACGGAGGAGTCGCTGATGGAGCAGAAGATCAATACCAATAGTGTTAGTAGTGAAACTTATCGTTTTACGGTTTTAACATCACGGTTAGTTCGAATTGAGTACAGTGCAGACGGCCATTTTGAAGATCACTTTACCCAAATTGTGCAAAATCGGGATTTAGGAAGAGCTCATTTTGAAGTTTACCGGCAACGTAATCACCATGAATTAGAGATTGTAACTGATTATTTTCATCTGTACTATGAAGGCGGGCCACTAACACCGGCATCACTGTACATCGACACTAAGTATGGTTATTCTGATTACGCCAATCGGTGGTATTTTGGTCAAGCAGTGGAAACCCTGAAAGGAACTGTTCGTACTTTGGACAAGGCCGATGGTGCAGTTGACTTGGATGAAGGATTGATGAGTCGTAACGGGTATAGTGTGATGGACGATAGCCGCTCGTTCATTATTGAAGGTGAAACTGTTCGGCCCCGAACGGCATTGGGGGAGGACTGGTATTATTTTGCTTACGGACACGATTATTTAGCCTGCCTACGCGATTTTTACCGTTTAACAGGATTTCCTCCGCAATTGCCACGTTATGCGTTAGGTAATTGGTGGAGTCGTTATTTGGCCTATTCGCAAAGTGAGTATAAGTCCTTATTCGAAAAATTTACGCAAAATGAGATACCCTTTTCGGTTGCCGTTTTGGACATGGACTGGCATTTAATTGATATTCCGCATCGCTTTGGTAGCGGTTGGACTGGCTATACCTGGAATAAAGAGTTGTTTCCGGATCCAGAAGCATTGCTTACTTGGCTACACGAAATTGGCAAGCGAGTTACGGTTAATTTACACCCGGCAGATGGTATTCGGGCGTATGAAGCAAGTTACTCCACAGTAGCCAAACATCTAAACCTTGATACGGCGGCCGAGGAACCGGCTCTGTTTAATCTAAGTGATTCTGCTTTTCGGGAAAGTTATTTTAATGACGTTCACCACCCCTTAGAAAAGCAGGGAATTGATTTTTGGTGGGTTGATTGGCAACAAGGTAAGAATTTAACGCCACAACTTGTCGATCCACTTTGGCTATTAAATCATTACCATTTTCGCGATCATGCTAAACGACACGAGGCCGGGCTCATCTTATCACGTTATGCCGGTTTTGGTAGCCACCGGTATCCAATCGGTTTTTCTGGAGATACCATAGTTTCGTGGAAATCATTGGCGTTTCAGCCATATTTTACGGCGACAGCTAGTAACGTTGGTTATACGTGGTGGAGTCACGATATTGGCGGTCATATGCACGGTGAACGGGATGATGAATTAGCCTTACGGTGGTTACAATTTGGTGTTTTCAGTCCGATTATGCGGCTACATGGTAGCGGAAATCCGTTTAGTGGCAAAGAGCCTTGGAATTACAAGGAACCAAATGCATCGATTATGCGCGAATATCTTCGCCTGCGCCACCAGCTAATTCCTTATTTAGAAACGGCCAATTATCGTACGCACACGCTAGGGCAACCGTTAGTACAGCCAATGTACTATCATTATGATCAACCAGAAGCCTATGAACAGCAGAACCAAGCACTTTTTGGAAGTGAATTATTAGTAGCACCGATCATTTCACCAAAAATACAGCACTTGGACCAATCCAAAGTGACGGTTTGGTTTCCACCGGGACAGTGGTTTGATTGGTTTACTGGTCTACGTTACCGCGGCGATGTTACGTTAAACGTCTACCGTGATGAACGGCGGTATCCTGTATTTGTTAAGGCTGGGGGGATCGTACCGCTGAATCCTGATTCAATGGCGGATGCAACCCAACTTCCCGAAACCTTGCTTATCCGGATCTTTCCTGAGGCAAATAATCGTTATGTTTTGGCAGAACGGCAAGGAGAACGGATCGCAACAACGACATTTATTTGGAATTGGGATCAGCGCAAGTTACAAATAGAAGTTCAAGATCCGGCCAGTATTTTGCCTAACCGACGCCGGCTGCAGTTGGAATTTAATGCCTTAGGTACTTTTAGCATCAAGGCGAATGATTCGGCGGATATTTCGGTAGAAAATAATCAGGTTACTTGGCGGCAGGGAGATAGTTTACAATTACAGCTAATTGATTGTGAGCCAGTCCAGCAGCGAGATGCCGTAACCGAGCGTTTATTTGATAAACTTAAACGGGCGCAAATTAATTTTGATTTGAAACGAACAATTTGGCAGAAATTTCTGGCCTCTAAAAATAAAGGTCAATTTGTTAGTTTCCTGAATACTTTGGACGATCAGGATTTGGCCAGAATGCTGTACGAAATTGTGTATTTATTATAAAAATGAGCGGTTAAATTCTTACGTGGCGTAGTAAGAATTTAACCGCCTTTTTCGTATTTAATTGTGTTCGGTTGCAGGCCTTTTCCAGTGATCCCATCCAGTTTTTATAAGGGAAGGTAGTGCTGAAATAATAAAGAAGCCAAGTAAAAACCAAGTTAGATTATGGTGAACAATTGGTAGGCGACCTAGGAAAAAGCCAAGTGCCGCGATAACATCTACCCACACAAGGACACCAATGGCTGTATAAAACAAATAATGAAGTGGGTTCATTTTAGTGGCGCCAGCAATTGTTGGAATTAAATTTCCTAAGATTGGAATAAAGCGGCCAAATATAACGATTTGTTCGCCATGATTATTTAAGAGCCTTTGCGCGCGACCAAAACGAGATTGCGCGTTAGATTGAATTGCCCTGTGCCGATAAAAATGTTGACCAATGTAATATTTAACGATGTTACCGAAAAATGCGGCCAGAAGAAAATCAAGTAAAAGTCGCCAAATATTAAGGCCAGAGGCGGAGGATGCGGCCAGTGTACTGGCCAAAAAGATAAATGATTGTCCAGGAATGAAAACGAAAACTAACGAGGCCGTTTCTAAAAAAATGAGAATGAATAAAATTAGGTAAACGGATTGGCCTAGATGTTCTAAAAAGGGTGACAGGTAACTTTCCAGATTAAAGATAATGTTGATTAATTGTGTAAGCACGATGAAGCCCTCCTTGATAAAAACAGAAATAGCCGTGGTTAGAAAATATTCGAAGCTTCCAAACTAGAGGGTGCTTGAAAAGGCAATTTTTTCAAATACGCTTTAGTTCTTTGCTACAGTCATATACAAAATATCCAGAAATATAAAAAGGCGTTGCGGCAAAGTTTGTTTTGTCGCAATACCTTTTATTATCCCACGATTTACCAAGAGATGAAAATTTTTAATACTTAGTCGTCTAATATTTGAATACCAACTCCAATTAGACCAGGGCCAGTATGAACACCTAGAGCCGGTGAAACATTACCACTATAGATTTTACCAACCTTAGGGTGCTCAGTTTCCAGTTGCTGCTTTATCTGGGCAGCAATTTTTGAATTAGCACCGTCAGCAACGGCGAGATTAAATTGTTGTGCCACACCGACCTGCTGCTTCACAAGTTGCAATAACTTTTGCAAGGCCTTTTTTTCACCACGAACTTTTGCAACTGGGTAATAAATCCCGTTATCATCACAAGAAATGATTGGCTTAATATTTAATAGCGCACCAGCCATGCCAGCCACGCGGCCAATTCGACCACCTTTTTGTAAATAGGTGAGGGTGGGAACGTAGAAGAAGACTTTGGTACGTTTTGCCACCGTTTGAACACGTGCCACAATTTCACCACGTTGGAGACCTTCTTCAGATAACTGTGTGGCCAAAATAGCCGAGAAGCCACTAGCAATACCAATATTTTTGGTATCAATTACACTGGCCTCTAGTCCAGAAACCCGGGCGGCCAATTGTACTTGCTGGAAAGTACCGGATAGGCCACTAGAAATACAAATAGCAATTACATCGGTGTAGCCTTCAGCTTTAATTGTTGCGAAGGCCTTTGAGATTAGATCACCAGTGGGCGAAGCAGTTTTTGGAACTTCCTGATCAAGGTTAGCGTAGACCTCTTCTGGGGTAATCGTTACTTTATCTAAATAAATTTTATCATGGTAGGTGATTGTCATTGGAACCATGAATAGATGGTGGGCCTTAATGAACTCTTCCGGAACGTCAGAACAAGAATCTACTAAAATAGCAACATTAGTCTTTTGGGTCATTTTTGTACTCCTCTCGAGCCAAGATCATAATTTTCTCACTGACCAGCTGATAAATGACGGTCGTTGCGGCCGTTTGTTGAATCGCTGCGTCCCAACTAAAGACAGTCGCTGTTTCTACTGGCTGGACTGGTTGTTCTAAGGTCAAGGCCGTTAATTTCTGGGTCATTAACCGAACAAAGCGATCATAGGCCTCTTGCGCAGTTACGGCATTTAGTTCCTGTGCAAAACCTAAACGAATCATATCCAATGGAAAAGCCGTTTTTAAAATTGAAAGCACAATGACTGCGGCCAGATGTGTGCGCTGATATTTCTTTTTAACGGGTTTAAACATAACCTTGTGCTTAACGTAATTATTAATCATTGCTGGTGTGACGGGATCCAGCTCAAAGGGGGCCAAATATTGATTAACTAAACTCACTAGTTGGTCCATATAAATATCAAATTTAGGAAAATCTTGCCACATAGGTAATTTAATTCGCCGAAAGTCGTTCAGCCAACTTTGTAATTCAGGGGGTAAATTATTTGCCATTTCAGTCACTCTCCTTTGAGACAATATAATTAGTATAGCTTTATCATCTAGTTCTGTAAACTAGATAGTATGAAGTGAAAAGATTAATTAATTTCTAGATGATCAAACCAATATAGAAAACGAATAGTTAAGAAAAGTGCTGGCCTTATGAGAGTGTCAAATTTTATGTGTAAATGAAAAAGCCTCTCACCTTTGAACTAAAACATTGATTCTAAAGTGTCTTGAA
>NZ_RHNQ01000054.1 GCF_003946275.1 Loigolactobacillus backii | reverse complement strand
CAATCGTATGATCAAACAGATCCAGCGAACGGCTTTTGGTTTTCGTAACTATCACCATTTAGTTTCACGGATCAAACTACAACAAATGCGCACCAAACCAAATAAAAAAACAGCATTAGAAGTTGCCTAACTTCTAACGCTGTAAAATTGGCTATCAACAGGATTTGACAGAGAGCCTAATCATGTTCATTTGGAAATCACGACTACTTATACCAGTATCAAAGCTTTTGCGCAAAAAAATAATCCATGCGTTTTAACGCTGGATTATTTCATAAAGCTATTTTTAAGATTGCCACTTGATTCTTGTTTCATCATTTTCTTCGGGCGCTCAACTAGCCCCAATTGGTTGGATCCTGGCGCCAATCATGTAGTAATTCACGATCACTTTCATCAATATAGCCAGTTTTAACTGCAACGTCGATTAAAGTGTCGTAATCCGTCAAAGTATAAAACGGTAACTTGGCTGCGGCAAAGTTTTTCTGACTTGCTGCCAATTGATAACTGAAAATCCCGCAAACGCCTAATACGTCGCCGCCCTCATTTTGAGTAGCGGCAACTGCCTTCAATACACTTCCGCCAGTTGAAATCAGATCGTCAATAACAACAACGCGTTGGCCTTGTTGCAAGTGACCTTCAATCTGTCGACCCTGGCCGTGATCTTTAGGTTTAGAACGCACGTAGATTAACGGTAAATCAAGTTCGGCTGCTACCCAGGCTGCGTGGGGAATCCCGGCAGTTGCTGTTCCGGCAATGACGTCAACCTCAGGAAACTTTTCCCGGATAATTGCTGCAAGACCATGAGCGATGTGCCGGCGAATTTTCGGATAACTAATGGTTAAACGATTATCAGTATAAATTGGACTTTTAATGCCGCTTGCCCAAGTAAAAGGTTTCTTTGGTTGCAAAGTAACGGCCTTGATACTTAATAAATCCTCAGCAATCATTTCAGCAGTTTGTGTCATACTAGTGATTCCTCCCAAAGTTTTTTAATCTCTTGATAAGCCACAACTGGATTTTTGGCCTGAGTAATTGGTCGACCAACGACTAATTGACTGCTACCTAACTTGGCGGCATTAGCGGGTGTTGCAATCCGTTTTTGGTCATCATGGGTTGTAGCAGTTAACCGAATTCCTGGCGTGATACATAAGAAGTCCGCCCGAGTTGCACGTTTAATTGCCTCTGCCTCTAGAGCGGAGCAAACAACACCGTCTAAACCAGCCTGATCAGCCAATTGGGCCAAATGTGTGACACTTTCAGTTAGACTAGCCGTAATTAATTGTTCCTGCTGTATCTGAGCCTGGTTGGTAGAAGTTAGTTGAGTTACCGCAATTAGTTTAGGCGGCTTTTGGCCATGACTTCCCGCTAGTAACCCTTGTTTGGCCGCCTGCATCATCTCACGGCCACCAGAAGCATGAACGTTTGTCATGGTGACACCTAAGTTACCCAATACCTGCATGCTCTTTTCAACAGTGTGCGGAATATCATAAAGTTTTAAATCCAAGAAAACATCATGACCAGCAGCCACTAGCGCCCGCACAATATCTGGACCGGCACTATAAAATAATTCCATACCAATTTTAACGAATAACGGTTGGCCTTGGGGAAATTGTTGTAGAAATTCCACCACTGCCGCCTGATTAGGAAAGTCCAAGGCAATAATTGGTCGTGTATCCATGCTCAATCGTCTCCCTTAGTTAGAGTGCTTTTGTCGTAAATGAACGTGATTCTAGCACGCGCAAGATGGCACCGGCAGTATCCAAGGATGTGAATAGTGGAATACCGTGCTCAATGGCATCTTGTCGAATCTGGAAACCGTCAGAGGCGACGTCCCGGTCTTGGTCCATCGTATTGATAACAACCTGAACCTGGCCAGCCGCAATGATATCAAGGATATTTTGTTGCTTTGAACCCGCCGTTTCCTTGATCTTAGTAACCTCGTTAACCCGTAATTTTGCAGATTTAAAGAATTCGGCCGTTCCTTTTGTTGCCATTACGCGGTAACCAATTTCCCGGAACCGTTTGGCCAAAGCCAGAGCCTCTTTTTTATCATGATCCGCGATTGTGAATAGTACTGTTCCAAAATCTGGTAAATGTAGTTTGCTGGCCTCGAAGGCCTTATAGAGGGCTTTTTCTACCGTGACGTCACTACCCATGACTTCACCGGTTGATTTCATTTCTGGGCCAAGCAGGCTATCCACGTTATTTAATTTAGAAAAAGAGAAGACTGGCGCCTTAACGTGTACCATCTTGCCCGCTTTATGGAGGCCAGCTTGATAGCCTAATTCTGGTAACTTCGCACCTAAAATGACTTGGGTTGCGACTTGGGCCATTGAAATCCCAGTCACCTTGCTCAAAAATGGAACCGTTCGACTTGCCCGCGGATTCACTTCCAATACGTAAACAATCTCGTCTTGCACAATAAATTGAATATTCATTATGCCAATGCAGTTTAGTGCAACGGCCAATTGTTCAGCGTGGTGCACAATTTGTTGAATGACGTTCTCAGAAAAAGTTTGTGGTGGGTAAACGGCGATTGAATCACCAGAATGTACTCCGGCACGTTCAATATGTTCCATAATTCCTGGCAATAAGACGTGTTCACCGTCAGAAATAACGTCAACTTCGCATTCTTTACCTACTAAATAACGATCAATTAGGACGGGGTGCTCATGGGAAACTTTTACGGCATCGCGAATGTAGGTTTCGAGTTCAGTCTGATTTTCAACAATCTCCATTGCCCGACCACCTAAAACATAGCTTGGGCGGATCAAAACGGGATAGCCAATTCGTTTGGCAATCGTGACAGCCTCCTCTTTAGTTGTAGCCGTGGCGCCCGTTGGCTGGGGAATTTTTAATTGTTGAATGATTTGGTCAAAGGCCTCACGATCCTCGGCCCGATTTAAATCAGTTACCGTTGTCCCAAGAATTTTGACGCCTGCCTTGGCCAAGGATTCAGCTAAATTAATGGCAGTTTGGCCACCAAATTGGACGATAACCCCTACTGGCTTTTCTAAATCAATGACGTTCATGACATCTTCAATCGTCAAAGGTTCAAAATAAAGTTTATCTGAAACCGAAAAGTCGGTTGAAACCGTTTCTGGATTGTTGTTCATAATAATGGCCTCATAGCCGGCCTTTTGAATGGCCTTAACTGAATGAACCGTTGCGTAATCAAATTCGACACCTTGACCAATTCTGATCGGACCAGCACCAAGTACTAAAACCGATGGGCGCGGACTCACAATACTTTCATTTTCATCTTCAAAGGTACTGTAGTAATACGGCGTTTGTGACTCAAATTCCGCCGCACACGTGTCAACCATTTTGTAAACGGGCCATATCTTGGCTTCACGACGCATTTCCCGAATTTGGTCGGCCGGAATATGCCAGAGTTGACTAACCTCATAATCAGTAAAGCCATTTTTCTTAGCCGTTTTTAAGATATCTAAATCGCCTTTATGGTCTTTCAAGGCAATTTCGAGTTCAACAATGTGACTTAATTTGTCTAGGAAAAACAGATCAATTTTAGTTAATTCAGCCAATTCATCAATTTTATAACCGCGCCGTAAAGCCTCAGTTAAGTAAAATAAACGATCATCTTGGGGATGAATTAATTTTTCAGTTAAATCATCATCACTGACTTTTGCAAGCTCTGGTATTTCAATGTGAATTGTCCCGATTTCTAATGAACGAACTGCCTTTAAGATGGATTCTTCAAAATTACGACCGATTGCCATGGCCTCACCAGTAGCCTTCATTTGTGTTCCTAGGCGCCGTTCCCCTTTAGTGAATTTATCAAATGGAAAACGGGGAATCTTAGTGACCACGTAGTCCAAAGTTGGTTCAAATTCAGCGTAAGTTGTTCCCGTTATTGGATTTTTAATTTCATCCAAAGTTAAACCAACCGCAATTTTAGAAGCAATTTTGGCAATTGGGTAACCAGTTGCCTTAGAGGCCAACGCTGAAGAGCGGGAAACACGGGGGTTAACTTCAATAATGTAATACTTAAAACTATCAGGATCTAACGCCAATTGAACGTTACAGCCACCTTCAATTTTAAGTGCCCGAATAATTTTCAGGGAAGCGTCCCTTAGCATCTGAACTTCTTTGTCCGACAAAGTTTGAACTGGTGCAGTTACAATCGAATCACCGGTATGAATTCCAACCGGGTCAATATTTTCCATATTGCAGACCACCAGTGCGTTATCGGCCGCATCACGCATTACTTCATACTCAATCTCTTTGAAACCAGCAATGCTTTGTTCGATTAGTGCTTGGGTAATTGGTGATAGCTTCAACGCGTTTGTCGCAATTTCGGTTAATTCGGCGGCGTTGTTACAAATACCGCCGCCAGTACCACCCATTGTAAAGGCTGGGCGAACGATCACTGGGTACCCAATTTTTCCGGCAAACTTGACTGCCGCTTCAACCGTTGTCACGCTTTGCGAAGACGGAATTGGTTCATTTAATTTTTGCATTAAATTCTTAAAAAGCTCCCGGTCCTCTGCCTGATCAATGGCAGATAGCTTGGTGCCTAGTAATTCAATATGTAGCTCATCAAGAATACCGGCTGAGGACAATTCCATTGCCATATTTAAACCTTGCTGACCACCTAAGGTTGGTAAAATCGCGTCGGGCAATTCTTTTCTCAGAATCCGCGAAACAAACTCCAACGTGATCGGTTCAATGTAAACGTGATCGGCAATTTCTTTGTCCGTCATAATTGTCGCTGGATTGGAATTAACCAGAACAGTTTCGTAACCTTCTTCGCGCAAGGCTAAACAAGCTTGGGTCCCAGAATAATCAAATTCTGCCGCCTGGCCGATAATAATGGGGCCAGAGCCAATGACCATAATTTTATGAATATCCGTTCTTCTAGGCATTTTCTCGACTCCTTTTTGCAAATGCGTCCATCATTTCCATGAACTCGTCAAATAAGTGATCTGCGTCGTGGGGTCCCGGAGTTGCATCGGGATGAAATTGAACTGAAAAGGCTGGGTACTGGCGGTGGCGTAGCCCTTCCACCGTACCATCATTAATTTCGATGTGGGTGACCAGTAAATTATCTTTATTAATTGAGTGGACATCAACGGCGTAACCATGATTTTGCGATGTGAAATCAATTCGCCCAGTCGCGATTTCCCTAACTGGGTGGTTAAAGCCCCGGTGCCCGAATTTCATTTTATAGGTATCGGCACCGTTTGCTAGTGCAAATAGTTGGTGGCCAAGGCAAATACCAAACAGTGGGATCTTACCCTGAATGCCGCGGATCATCTCCAAGGCCTCTGGAACATCTTTCGGATCACCAGGGCCATTTGATAGCAAGACGCCATCCGGTGCCAGCTGGATAATCTCTTCGGCCGTTGTGTTATACGGCATGACCGTTAAATTGCACTGCCGTTTTGATAATTCACGCAACACACTATGCTTGAGACCAAAGTCAATAACAACCACGTTTTTTCCGGTCGCTGGACTAGGAAATGGTTTGGTCGTTGAAACTTGCTGAACTTGATTCTTTGGTAAAACCAAGGCGTTTAATTGATCGAAGGCGTGCTCATCAGCCGTGTCCACAATACTTGCCTTCATCGTTCCTTCAGTTCGTAGGCGTTTAGTCAACCGGCGGGTATCAATTCCGGTAATCCCTGGAATCTTTTTTTGCTTCAAAAATTCATCTAATGATAATTGATTACGCCAATTGCTGGCCAGACGAGCGGCCTCATGAACCACGACACCCTTACAGGTTGGGGCAATTGATTCATAATCGTCACGATTAATGCCGTAATTACCAATTAACGGGTAGGTAAAGGCAATAATTTCTCCATTATAGGACTGATCAGTGATGGTTTCTTGATAGCCACTCATGCCGGTGTTAAAAACAATTTCACCAGTCGTCGTTGTTGGTGCGCCAAAACCTTCCCCTTCAAAAATTGAACCGTCGGCCAAAATTAAGTATCGTTTCATTTGGTTGTGCCACCCTTCTGGTAAGCTACTTTACCGGCAACTAGCGTTAAAGTTGTTGTTCCAAAAACGCTTTGCCCAATAAATGGACTATTATGTCCCTTTGATAAAAATGTATCTGTTTCAATTGTTGTGGCAGTGTTTAAATCAAAAACCGCGATATCCGCTACCGTCCCTAATCCAAGATAACCAGTATTCTTTAAGCCAAAAATTTGGGCCGGCTTAGTGCTTAGCCAATTTAGCAATTGATTGAGACTGAAAATATTTTCCTTCACAAAATGTGTGTAAAGTAAGCTAAAGGCAGTTTCGCTACCAACGATGCCAAATGGTGACTTCAGGAAACCTTGTTGTTTCTCCGCCGCGGTATGTGGTGCGTGGTCCGTTGCAATACAGTTAATTGTCCCATCCAATAAGCCGGCCACTAAAGCCTGGCGATCCTGTTCACTGCGTAAAGGTGGATTCATTTTAAAATTAGCGTCGTCACCCTTTATCATATCGTCACTAAGTAACAAATGATGTGGCGTGACCTCACAAGTAACTTTGATCCCTGCCGCTTTGGCCTGGCGAATTAGCCGGACACTTTCTGCCGTTGATACATGACACATATGATAGTGTGCGCCGGTCTGCTGGGCCAATTCCAAATCACGGGCCAACTGACTGGTTTCGGCGGCATTGATGATTCCTGGAAGACCAAGTCTTTTAGCTGGCGCACCAGCATTCATCACGCCGCCAAATAATAATTTATCTTCTTCAACGTGCGCTGCCAGCGGTAAATCATTGGCCTGTGCTTCTTTTAATGCCTGGAACATGCTACCGGCGTCTTGAACGCCTGAACCATCGTTGGAAACAGCAAAAGCACCTGCTGTCTTCATGGCCGCAAAATCTGTCAGTGCCCCTGCCCGTCGTTGTTTTGTAATTGGAGCGTACTGTTTGATATGAACGACACCCTCATTAGCATTACGAGCAACTAAAGTCGCAATTTGTTCCGCGGTGTCGGGGACTGGGGTGACGTTTGGCATTGCCCCAATTGTGGTGAAACCACCGTGAGCGGCCGCTAAACTACCAGTTTTAATTGTTTCTTTGGCCGTTTGACCAGGATCACGTAAATGAACGTGCAGATCAACTAACCCAGGTGCAACTAACTGATTACTAACATCAATTACCTTGGCGGTTGGACTAGTTAAATTTTGACCGATTGCTTTAATTTTGGCGTTTTCAATCAATAAATCGCAGGTTTGTATGTGTCCATCCAGCCAAACTCGACCATTTTTTAAGATCGTCTCTGTCATACTAATCCTCCTAAATGATTTCCCCGTAAAACACTTTCCAGCATGGCCATGCGCATATAAACACCATTTTGCATTTGCGTTACAAAGCGCGATTGTTTACCTTCGACTAATTCACTTGCTAGTTCAACATTGCGATTGATCGGGCCAGGATGCATAATAATTGCTTGTTCTGGTAGACGACTGGCACGTTCTTTGGTTAGACCATATCGTTCAAAGTAAGCCTGAGTATCAAATGCCTGTTCATCTGGATGGCGTTCGTGCTGAACCCGAAGCAACATCATAACGTCAGTCTTTTCGACTAAATCATCAATTGGTAAGTAAGTCCCGTATTGGGCAAATTCCTCACTGTACCAGGCCCTGGGACCTGAGAAAAAGAGCTCAGCACCTAATCGTTGCAGAATTTCCATGTTAGATCGGGCAACCCGGGAATGGGTTAGATCACCAATGATTGCAACGCGCAATCCCGTGAAACCGCCGAACTGTTCAGTAATTGTCATCATATCCAGCAAACTTTGCGAAGGGTGCTCCCCACTGCCATCACCGGCATTAATCAGTCCCAAGGATAGATCAGAATGTCCGAGTAGTTCATTATAATAATCATTTTGCGGGTGGCGAACAACTAATAAATTAACGCCAACTGCATCAAGGGATAAGGCTGTATCGTGTAAGGTTTCCCCTTTACTCATTGAACTTGCTTGTGGGTTAAAGTTAATAACGGTCAGACCAAGTTTTCGTTCGGCCATTTCAAAACTTGTGTGGGTTCGAGTGCTATTTTCAAAGAATAGGTTACTGACGTAAACTGGTTCGGTTAATTTTAATTGAGCACCGGCCTTGAAATCTTCTGCCCGACCGATTAGTTGTTCGACCTCGGCGACGTCTAAATCCTGCATTGAGACAATCGACTGAAATTCTGGCATGTTAGCGAGTACTTTCATCATCGTTATCCTCCACTTCGTTTAAAGCCTGTTTCGGTAAAATAAGGTTCAATAAAATACCTAGAATGGTTGCTAAAGCAACACCAGTTAATTGGAAGTTACCTAGTTGGAGGTAGGCCCCACCAATACCGATGACCAAGATAGTAGAAGCAATCATCAGGTTACGTTTTTCATCAAAATTAACCCGGTTATCAATTAAGATCCGTAAACCATTGGCCGCAATAACACCGAAAAGCAAGAAACTGATGCCACCAATTACTGGACTAGGAATGCTCATAATTAAGGCACTAATTTTGCCGATAAAACCGAAGATAATGGCCAAGACTGCCGCGCCGCCTAGTACGAATACACTGTGCACCCTAGTTATTGCCAGTACGCCGATATTTTCGCCGTAACTGGTTACAGGCGGGCCACCGATAAACCCGGCAATAATTGAGGCCAGGCCGTCACCAGATAGTGTTCGGTGTAAGCCAGGGTCCTTAAAGAAATTCCGATTGGTTAGTTTATCTAATACCATGACGTGACCCATGTGTTCAGTCATCGTGACAAAGGCAATCGGTGCCATGCCTAAAATTGCGCCCAGATAAAATTTAGGTTTATAACTGACAAAGGGAATTTCAAAGGCTGGCATGGCAAACCAATGAGCATTTAAGACCGGCGTAAAGTTAACAATGCCAAAGAGTACCGCTACAATATAACCGCCAACAATTCCCAGTAAAATGGGGATTAGGCTCAGAAAACCTTTGGTAAACATGTTAAAGGCAATCGTTAAGGCCAAAGTAACAAGCGCAACAACGAAAAATTTTAAATCATAATGACCACTATTCATCATAGCGTCCTTGGCCGCGTTACCCGCCAAAGAAAGACCGATTACCATAACGACTGGGCCAACAACGATTGGTGGTAATACGCGATCAATCCAAGAAGAACCAATGCGTCTAATTAGCAATGCAACAATTAAGTAAACCAGGCCAACTGCAATACTGCCTTGGGCAATTGCCGGGTAACCATCGGACTTCATTAAAACCTGCATTGCGACAATAAAGGCAAAGCTTGAGCCAAGGTAGGCCGGAATTTTAGCCTGGGTAACCAGCATGTATACCAAAGTGCCAATCCCTGAACTAATTAAAGCAATCCCCGGGTTGATCCCGACTAAAATTGGGACCAAAACCGTTGAACCAAACATGGCGAATAAATGTTGTAATGATAAGCCAAACCACTGTAAAGGTTTCGGGCGATCGTGAATATCAAGTACAACACGTCGATTTTTTTTGTCTTCTTCCATAATGAAACTTCCCTTCTCGATCCAACCTCACAAAAAAATAGCGACCTGCAGCATCAGTATTTAGTGAGTCTGCAAGTTGCTATTGGCCGTACAAAAGGCGGACCAATAAACTATTTTGCTCTCACAGGAGTCAATTAAATCGTTTTTTGGTTAATTTAGTTTTTCAATGGCGATTCCGTCACGGTGATCAACTTCATCAACGGAAACTTTAATTTGTTCATGAATGGATGTTGGAATATTTTTACCGACAAAATCGGCCCGAATTGGCAACTCACGATGCCCCCGGTCAACTAAGACGGCCAAAGAAATCTTTTTAGGTCGGCCAATGGTCATTAAGGCATCAAGAGCGGCTCGTGTTGTTCGACCAGTAAATAGAACGTCATCAACTAAGATCACATGCTTGCCTTCGATTGAAACTGGAATTTGTGAACCATTAACAGTTGGTTCATCCGTGCCGGCCTTGTGTAAATCATCACGGTAAAGTGTAATATCTAATACGCCAACCGGAACGTCCATACCTTCTAACTGCTTCATTCGATCGGCAATTCGCTGGGCCAGGTAGATGCCCCGCGTTTTAATTCCGATTAAGACTAAATCAGCCAAACCCTTATTTTGTTCGATAATCTCGTAGGTAATTCGTGTTAAAGCCCGTTTCATTGTTACGCCATCAACAACTTCTTTTTCCGCCATAGTAAGTCCGCCTTCCATAAAAAAAGAACCTCCTGCCCGGTTGGTAGGAGGTTCTATCGTTTTTAGTTAGAGTTTACGCACTAATTATGATAGTTCCTTCTTAGCCTCACGGGACTAACTTAAAGGATCTTATTTAATTTTGATTACCACAAGCTTACTTGACCTACCTAGTTCTGTCAAGCTTTGTTTGCCGTAACTTAGTTAAAGTTTGCTGAAAAATTTCTGGAATTGGACGTTCAAAAACCATTAATTTATCCGTTGTGGGATGACGAAAGCCTAACTTGGCAGCGTGCAAGAATTGACCATTTCCCTTTAACGTCTTTTTTGGCCCGTAGAGCGGATCACCAGCTAAGGGATGACCAATGTATTTCATGTGCACCCGAATCTGGTGGGTTCGGCCAGTTTCTAGAATACATTTAACTAAGGTATAGTTTTCAAATCGTTCCAACACTGTAAAATGAGTGACTGCGTGTTTCCCGGTACTAACCACAGCCTGTTTCTTACGATCATTTTTGGCCCGAGCGATAGGGGCATCAATCGTGCCCTGTTCTTCTTTGATGGCACCGTGCACTAGCGCAATATATTCACGAATTGTGGTCTTGGCCTTCAATTGGGCCGCCAAACTTAAATGGGCCTGATCATTTTTAGCAACCATCAATAAACCGGAAGTATCTTTGTCGATTCGATGAACAATACCAGGGCGAATGACCCCGTTAATGGACGATAACTCGCAGTGATATAAAAGCGCGTTAACCAACGTCCCATCAGGGTGCCCTGCTGCCGGATGAACCACCATGCCTTGCGGTTTATTGACCACAACGACATCATTATCTTCATAAACAATATCTAACGGAATATTTTGTGCAACAACATCTAAATGAATTGGTTCTGGCACAGCTACTTTGATACGATCATTTGGAACAACTTTATACTTTGCCTTAACGACCGCATCGTTTACCTGAACGAGTTCAGCCTTAAGCCAGTGCTGTACTTGTGAACGTGAGTAGGCCGAAAAATGGTCACTAATCACCTTATCAATTCGACCACTTTCAGTAGTAATTGTTAACGTTAATTCTGTTGTGCTCACGCCGTTGTCCCCCGTTTTTCATCAAAGAAAATTAAATAGCAAAATATCAAAATAACGCCGATTGTCAGTGCACTATCAGCAATATTAAAAATTGGAAAATTAATAAAATCTAATTGAAACATGTCAACAACGTAGCCCAGCCTAAGCCGATCAATGAAGTTTCCAATGGCGCCGGCCAACATAAAACTTAGCCCCAGTGCAAATAGCCAGTTCTTTTTGCCTTGCGTAAATAGCAAGTAGCAGATAATAGCAACGGCGACTAACGTAATGACGTAAAAGAACCACCGCTGGCCTTCAAGAATGCTCCAGGCCGCACCTGTATTACGTAAATGGGTTAAAGATAGCAAGCCAGGCACGACTGTTTGCGTTTGATTTAACGAAATATTCGTGACAATCCAATATTTCAATCCTTGGTCTGCACAAATGATTAGGATGGCTAGTCCGAAATACTGCACCAAATTAGTGACTCCCTTCGCTATTACTAGCTAATATTTGTTTGAAAATTTGTAGATCAGCGGCCAAGTCTGGCGCCAACTTGCGATTATAGAAGATTGCTGCCGGATGAAACGTTGGAAAAACGCGGTATTGTTTAACCGTTGGTTGATAGGCCTGCTGCGTATAATTGTAAGTCAAAATTGAACCAGTAAATAATTGACCGTGAACAGCACCCACCTGATAGTTGGGCCCAAGTATTCGGTGTAATCCAGTGTTACCAATTGTCATTATTAAGTTAGTTGGTAAATTAGCCAGTTCATAATCAAGTAAAAAGGCTTGTCGCTTTAGTTCAGCCTGCGTTGCTGGTCGGTTATCTTTTTTTTGGTAATTTTCTCCCGTTCGCTTTGATCTTTTTGTAACTACTTTAAACGGTCGACTCCGTAAAGCACTGGTGATATAGACTGATTGCCGGCTTACACCAAGTTCAGCAAGCATTTTATCCAATTCAATTCCAGCGCGGCCGGTAAACGGCTTTCGGGTCGTTACTTCGGTTTCTCCCGGTGCTTCACCCACCAAAATAAATTTTGGAGTCAAGCTTCCGTTACCTGGTACGAGGCCTTCTAAATTTCCCGTTACCGTCTTTTCGCCTCGATCTAAGAGTTCCTTTGGCAAAATGGTTGCCATTTAGAACAATCCCGTAATAACGCCATCTTCGCTGATATCCATGTTTAAGGCAGCAGGCTTTTTCGGTAAACCGGGCATTGTTAAAACGTTTCCGGTTAGCGCAACAATAAAGCCAGCACCTAAATCAGGAACAAATTCACGAATGTGGATT
The DNA here is from genome assembly GCF_003946275.1 of Loigolactobacillus backii. Taxonomy (GTDB): domain Bacteria; phylum Bacillota; class Bacilli; order Lactobacillales; family Lactobacillaceae; genus Loigolactobacillus; species Loigolactobacillus backii. The sequence continues at coordinate 4,609 of NZ_RHNQ01000054.1, read as the reverse complement.
TTAAAATGTTCAGGAGCCCCTAATTTTTTAGGATCATCAGTAAAGGAATACTGCGTCTTAGCCATACAAACGGGCAATTTATCCCATCCATTTTCAGTAAAGGTTTTAATTTGGCGTAGTGCTTTCGTGTCGTATTCGACACCGTCGCCACCATAAATCTTTTTAACAATTGTCGCTACTTTATCCGTTATTGCTGAATTATTATCGTATAAGGCGTGGTAGGTCACAGGCTGTTCTAACGAAGCCAAAACTGCCTTGGCGAGTGTTAAGCCACCCTTGCTGCCATCGGCCCAAACTTTGGTTTCAACGGCTGTAACACCTAATTCATGGCATAATTCTTGAAGCCGCTTGATTTCAGCAGGTGTGTCCGAGACAAACTCATTGATTGAAACCGTTACTGGTAGACCGTATTGTTGCATATTTTGGATATGGCGTTTCAAATTAACGAAACCTTGTTCCAAAGCTTGAATGTTTTCCGTTTGTAAATCGGATAGCGCAGTCCCACCATTATACTTTAAAGCACGAACAGTGGCCACAATTACGACGGCATCAGGGTGCTTACCTAATTTAGGCACCTTGATATCCAAAAACTTTTCGGCACCAAGATCCGCACCAAAGCCAGCCTCTGTAACTGTATAATCAGCCAATTTAAGCGCCGCCGTGGTTGCTAAAATACTATTACAGCCGTGGGCAATATTAGCAAATGGACCACCATGGATAAAGGTTGGTGTATGTTCTAACGTTTGTACTAAATTCGGTTTTAAGGCGTCCTTTAACAACATTGCAATTGCACCCTGGACCTTCAAATCGGCAACCGTCACTGGTTGTTTTTTATGAGTATAGCCAATCACAATTTTGGCAATTCGTTGCTTGAGATCAGTAATACTGGTCGCCAGGCATAAAATGGCCATTAACTCACTGGCAACTGTAATATTGAAGCCATCCTCCCGAGGAACCCCCTGGAAAGGACCACCTAGTCCAATAACAACATTTCGCAAGGCTCGATCGTTAATATCCAGCGCCCGTTTCCAAGAAATTCGGCGCTGATCAATGTCAAGCTCATTACCTTGTTGGATATGATTATCAATCAAGGCGGCCAACGTATTGTTGGCACTAGTTAGCGCGTGCATATCACCAGTGAAATGTAAATTAATATCTTCCATTGGCACAACTTGTGCGTAACCACCGCCAGTGGCACCACCCTTAATCCCCATAACTGGTCCCAATGATGGTTCCCGCAGTGCAATAATCGTTTGTTTATTTAATTGATTTAAGGCGTCACCTAAACCAATTGTTACGGTTGATTTCCCCTCGCCAGCCGGAGTTGGATTGATCGATGTCACCAAAATTAATTTATGGTTTTTTGGAACGGAACGATTCTTTAAGGCAGCCAATTTAACCTTAGCCTTATAATCACCGTAGAGTTCAATATCTGAATCTTGCAAACCAATTTTCTCAGCTATCTGTCGTACTGGTAACATTTCCTCTTCTTCATTTTTCTGTGCGATTTCAATATCTGACAATAAAAACACCTCTCCACAAAAGAATATCTAAAGTATACACGCTTTATTTCGCTTGTAAAAGCCCACAAACAGTTCCATTGACGTTGGCTCTAATCATCACTATAATTAAATGTGCATCACAAGTTAAAAACTGGAGGGATTCTTAATGCAACGAGGAACAGTAGAATGGTTCAGTTCTCAAAAAGGCTATGGATTCATTTCGTATGGCGATAACAACGACGAAATCTTTGTTCATTTTACGGCAATTGTTGCGGACGGTTTTAAAACATTGTCACCTGGTGATGCAGTTGAATTTGAAATTAAAGAAGGCGCGCGTGGTCTACAGGCCGCAAACGTCAAAAAACAAACAAACGAATAGAAAAGAGGCTAGGACTTTTGTCCCAGCCTCTTATTGGTTCCGAATATGTTCTAGAACGCGGGCGAAAAGTCTGGGTTCACGTTTCAACGGAAGTGTTTGGAAAAATGTTCTGGTTCTTGGTATTACTAACTTTGTCGATCGGACTAAAATAAACCGAAGTCCGACTCGCAGTTTAGATTGTGTTTGGAAAATACGCTTATTAGTATTTCCCGACCAATTTAGGGGAAACGTGGCGAGCACTTCAAACACGACTACAGCTAATTCAATAACTATGGTACGGCTATTAGATTAGCTTACGTTACGCAGTGAACCCAAAACCGACTTTTTTTCCACTCCCTTATTTTAGCTTAATAACTTGATAATTCGGTGTTGTGCCCTTTGACCAACGTGGATACTAAATTGTTGTTTCACAGGCTCAACTGTAAAAATTAGGCGGTGCTTTCGTTGCCGAACTTGACTGATTTGCTTGAAAGGCAGAACTCGTTTTTGTCCAGGTAATACACCCCGTAACGTAATCGTTTGTTGTTTTTGATCAACAATCAGCTGGCGCCGCCAAATTCCTAAAAAGGTAATAAGTAAGAAAAGGATAAACATGGCAATCGTAAACCACTGAACGTGCGTAATTTCTAGCCAGCCAGTTCCACTAATAAAGAGTAGCACAAAAGTCCACGACCAAAAAATAATCATAGAGTAAAGATCTGGCTGGTAAAAGTAGCGGTCATTATTTTTTTGCAAAAGAGCACCTCAATTTTATTTTATAAGGAGAACAAGTTATGCTGACGTTAGCAATTGATGCTGCCACCAAAGGTAATCCAGGTCCCAGTGGTGCCGGAATCATTATTTCTGGAGATGGTTATAATATCCAAATCAGTCAGGTGTTACCGGATTTAACTAATCATCAAGCCGAATTTGCAGCTGCTAAACTTGGCTTTCAAGCGTTATTAGCACGTAATTTAGCGCCAAACACCATTTGTCTTATTACTGATAGTAAGCTGGTTTTTCAAAGTTTGGAAAAACGCTACGCCAAACATTATGAAACACAAGTTGAAGATATTTTGACCCTAGAACAGCAATTTCAATTAGTCTTTCATAAATGGCGGCCAGATCATCAAAATAAGGGGCCGCATCAATTAGCACAAAATGCACTCTTTAAACAATTAAACACAAAAAAATAAGTGAATCAAGTCGATTCACTTATTTTTTAGGCTTTTTTAAGTTATTTAAGGACTTTGAAGCGTTTTTCATCATCCATATAGTCTTTATCGTTGGCAGGAGCTTCAATTGAGCCGAAAGGCATTTCTGCACGTAATTCCCAGTTGGCAGGAATAGCAAAAGCATCTCGAACGAGATCATCAATTAGTGGATTATAGTGCTGCAAGCTAGCACCAATATTATTTTCGGCCAACATTGTCCAAACACTCATTTGCGTACTACCTTGTGTTTGTTCTGCCCAGTTAGCAAAATTATCAGCGTAAAGTTCAAATGAATTTTCAAGTTTTGTAACAACTTCGGTATCTTTATAAAAAAGAACAGTCCCCAATGCCGCTTTAAAACTAGCAATTTTTTTCTTTGTATTTTCGTAAGCCTGTTCAGTTGGTACTTCTGATTTTAAGCGATCAACGACAATATCCCAAAGTTGATCATGCTTAGCACTAAATAACACGACGGCACGTGTAGATTGGCCGTTAAAGGCCGTTGGAACTTCACGAACGACCTGTTTAATTAAATCAGCAATTTCCTTTTCAGAAAATTGCACGTTTTTGCCTAAAGCATAGATTGACCGGCGTTTCTTCAATAAGTCTAAAAATTCTGTATTCATTAATGACACACTCCCTTAACAAGTTAAAAATAGTATATCAGCTTATTTAAAGTAAGTAAAGTGTTTTTTGTTGGTGGGTTTGTGGACTTGATTTTTGTTTTGATCTAAAGTTAAAGTAACTTATTTATTTTGAACTCTCTTTATAATAGACTTCATCTTTAAAGCTTGGTATTAGAATATATCTTCAAATTATCAATAGTTGATTCGGTGAACCCCAGAAACTTTTAAATTTAAATAAGTCCGGCTTTGAGTAAAAAACTTGTTTTTTAGTCCGTTATGGTTAAGCACATTCTCATTACAAAGACACTGATTAATTTCAACAATAATTAATTCCAAATTGATCTATCCAACCAATTCGCTAAGCTAGGTTCCTAATAAGAAATCGAGGACACCATCATAAACAATTTCACCGCCAACTTAACACCCGACAACACCTACACTAACAAAGAACTTACCACCGCTTTCAACGTCTGCAATCAGGGTGGCGCTACTCACGAAAAAATAACGCACTCGTTCTAATCCCCGATCGCACCAAAGGCCATGGTGATCACCGCGAACACAATATCTCTTTTATACCGGAATGGGTAAATATGGTGATCAATCACTGGACTTTGGTCAAAATAAACAGCTGCAAAGTGTTGCCATCGCCAGTGTCACTAATATTTATCTGTTTGAAGTATTAAAGAAAATAGAATACATTTATCATTAGTTCGTTATATCCTATCAGGAATTGTTTCAAGAACAGCAGCTTGATTTTGACGAAAAGCCACGTAAAATTTAGATTTTTACGTTAAAAATCAGGCAAACATAAGTATGCAAAAAGCCGCGTCAGTGAAGTGAACCCTTAAAATTGGACAAATTATTAAGCTGCTTTTTGAACGGCGAGTTCTCGGTATTTTACCGGGGACT
>NZ_RHNQ01000053.1 GCF_003946275.1 Loigolactobacillus backii | reverse complement strand
CAATCGTATGATCAAACAGATCCAGCGAACGGCTTTTGGTTTTCGTAACTATCACCATTTAGTTTCACGGATCAAACTACAACAAATGCGCACCAAACCAAATAAAAAAACAGCATTAGAAGTTGCCTAACTTCTAACGCTGTAAAATTGGCTATCAACAGGATTTGACAGAGAGCCAAAATAAGTAAGCGGCCAGGACAAAAGTCCTGGCCGCTTACTGTTTCCGAACATTGCTCTAGAACGTGCGCCAAAAGTCTGGATTTACGTGCCTAACTACAGCTAATCCAAAACCGACTTTTGGCCCACTCCCACCATTTTTCAATTAATAGGTCATTGCCGCGTTATTTTGTGTTGCCGCCAACTTCCAAAAAGTTTTAGTTTTAATTTTGTTGTTACCAGAACCATCAAAAGGATCATTATAATAAAAATCATTTTGATCGTAGCCGGTTAATAAAATAGCATGGGCCGGAAAATCGTGTAAATATAGCCAAGCCACAACTGGCTTTCCTGAATGTAATGTCTGCTTAAGTGTCTTAATACTGGCACCTGACAAGTTTTTGAAGTGTCCTACCTTACTTTCAAAAAAGCTTTGCCACGCTGGTGGATACATTGTATAGCCTGTATCGTCGTAAGGATTTCCCCAAAAACCAGTATTTGGATCATCCGTATAGGGAATTTCTTGAGCAATTTCACTAGGAGAAATATTAACCTTCTTGTATTGCATTAGCATCGCAACCGCAGTGATCTCACAACCAGTGGGTAATTCAGGAAACTGATCAAGTGCCGGTGCCTTTAACTGAACTTGAGTCGCTCCTGCTTTTGTTTTAGCGGTCTGTTGAGCATCACTAATGGCCTGATTCACACCAGCCTTTTTTCTTGCGCGATCAATAGCAGCTTGCTTGGCTGTCTTGGCATCAGTCTTTTGCTTACTAGTAATTACTCCTGAAGTAGAACTTTGCGAGTTCTGGGCCCGTTTTTGATCCGTTGCGTGCGTGATAGAAAAAGCACCTGTAATCAAAGAAACAATGATAACCAGACTAAAAATAAGGCCTGCTTTAAATAAACGATACCGTCGTCTACGCATAAAATTATGTTGTTTTCGAGTCATCAAATTAAGCATCCCTATTCCTTCCGTTTTATTTAGCTTAGTAAAATAAATTTATGAAAACAAGCTAAAGGCGTAAAACGTCACAAAAAAATCTCATTTAATCGTGATGAAAGGTAATTTTACTAGGAGTGCTTGAAAGAGCAGTGCCTTCTTAAAGCGCCATAAATAATAGCTTAAAATTTTTCTCGTGATTTCACCATTGACGTTCATCCCAAGTTCGGCCATCAATTTCGCCCTGTGTTTGCTCAATCCTTTTTTCTTGTTCAGTAACCAGCTCGGCAAGTGCCCTAAATAAGGCCTGTTCCTCGTAATGTTCACTGGTAACGGCTAGTTCATTAATTTGCTGCTGCAACCAGTCATTCGTCATCATTTTCACTTGCTTTCATCATTTGAAGTGTCCATTGTAATTCATCAAGTTGTTCCTGCTGCGTCTCTAACTGCTCTAAAATTAGCGTTACTCGATCTTTCAGTTCTGGTTTTGCCGCAATCATTCGCTTTAATCGTTCGACAAACCAGCTCTCGCGTTCACTAAAGGCCGCCGAAACTGATAAGGTCAGGTATTGTTGATAAGCAATAAACAGTCGTTGCTTGGCCGACTCGCTTAAATGGGCAAATTGAGATAGCACAAAAGGTTGCAAATAAGTCATCTGTAGTTTGTGGGTAAGTGCTTGAAATGGCCGCAACAATTCAGAAATTGTGAATTGTTCGGCGCCACCTGCCTGATAGGCCTCGGCTTTAACGCCAGTACTGACAACGACACCTAATTCTTTACCGGCCAAGGAGCCTTTCACCTGTAAAACCTGCTCTTCCCAGATTTGTAAAATAGCCGGTGCGGAATACCAGTAAAGTGGAAATTGCAAAATAACACGATTGGCAACTAATAATAATTGGCGTTCCGCCGCCACGTTAATTGATTGCCGCTCATCTAAATAGTGCCAAGTGACGTCAGGCAATTGCGCGCCTGCCTTTAAAAAGGCCTGGGTAGCTGAATCTGCTAATTGGGGGTGAGCAACGATAATTAGTGTTTTCAAAATAAGTAGCTTCTTTCAAAAGATTTAAAATAATGATCCTGCGTATTTGGTAAACTTTTTTGTGAGTATAACACATCTTTTTTAAATATAATTAGCGTACAAAATGGCGGCCAACTACCCTTCTGATCATTTCTAAAATACTGTAGCATCTATAGATAGATTAGTTTAATAATTTTAAACGAAGGTGTGGCTACCCTAATTCAAACTACATTACTCAAAATGTAAAGGCCCTGCCACACTGATACTAAGTGGTAACCTAACTAATTTTGCTTTACAATATACGCTACAAGTACCCTTTGCAAAGGAGAATCAGTTATGCCCCAACCTTACCTTAACCAAATGACTCAAAATGGCTACCAACAAATCGAAGATAAAATCGAGACGTTAAAAAAGCAACGACCAGAACGTATTCGGATCTTACAAGCGGCACGTGCACTGGGGGATTTGTCAGAAAACGCTGAATACAGTGCCGCTAAGCGTGATTTACGTCACCTGGAAAGCCAGCTTCGTTTTTTAGATAAACAATTACAGTACGCCGAAATTGTGGCGCCAAAAACGACCGACAAAATTGAGTTAGGTAAATCCGTTACTATTCAATTTCTCGATGATAATAGTGAAGAAACCTTCCTAATTGTCGGCAAACAAGAGGCCGAAATGGCCGAAGTTACCCAAAATAAACTTTCCTTTGCCTCACCAATTGGCAAGGCCTTATTGAACAAATCCGCCGGGACAACTGTTACCGTTCAGGCACCGGCCAGCAGTTACCAGGTCAAAATCATCAAGGTTGATTGAAAACAACAACGCCAACATAGCATTCAATTAGCCTCTGTTCCGCTACACAAATAACACTTGAGGTCCACTGTGGCCGGAATGGAATCTATTCTGTTTTGTCTCGTTCCAGTTAAGTTTTAGCGTTCTGAAAACTAGCTAATAGTTTTAAATAGATTCACCACGATGCACTAGTATAGTAATGGCAATCGAAAGTAGCCTATTACGACGTTAAACAAAGGTAAATTGCTTTTTTACAATAAAAGAAAAGTGACTTAATCTATAAATTAAAATCACTAAGTAGATTGAGTCACTTTTGTCTATTTTGCCTTCATATCTTGACGCAGCGCGCGAAATGCAGCGTATAAATGTCCTAAAAGTAAAACTGCTAGTAAGATACTACAAACGCGCCAAAAGCCCGCGTACTGCGTTAAACTCGTGAACATAAATTCTAAAATAATAAGACCGGAAATAACTTCCATTAGCATTAATAACCAATGGCCCCACTTTTTTTGATTGGCGATAATAACAATCAAATAAAAGAATGAGACCGCAAATAATGACGACCACATCCCTGAGTTTGTTAATTGTTGGGGCTTAATTGCGCCGACAAGCAGAATAATTAAAGTATTAACCCAAGCGCCGATTGCCATTCTACTACTATGTAGCATTACTTTTACCTTCTTTATCTTTTCTTTTAGTATAAGCAAGCCACCGCAAAAATGAAACTAAGAAATGCAATAATCCTTTTTGAGCATTGGCCAAGTTTAGCAATAAGATACGTATACCGATCGTGGATAAACGTAGAAACCTGGGCGCTTTTCCAAATACTCCTTAGTTTCAGACCATAAGCGAGTTCAAATCGACTTGACAATTCCTTAATATTTTTATACACTGAATAACAATAATTTTAATCGAATGATTAAATTCAGAGAGAGTGGGCGAGGCTGAAATCCATTCAACTTTTATGGCGGTTGTTTTATATCGTTTGGCTACGTTAACGGCCGTTAAAGGCAATTCTTATGGATTGTGAATTTGGGTGGAACAGCGTTGCAAAGCGCCCCTAGTGCAGACCTCTGTACTAGGGGCGCTTTTTTATTACAAAACATAAAAAGATTTAATAGCTACGGGTAAGATCGCAAAATATTAGGAGGAAGTATAAATGAAAGAAGAACAGAAATTATCACGATCACTAAAAAGCCGCCATATTCAAATGATTGCAATTGGCGGCGCGATTGGTACCGGACTATTTCTTGGTTCAGGGAGTGCTATTCGCGCCGCTGGGCCATCAATCATTTTATCCTACCTCATCGTCGGTATTTTCTGTTTCTTTTTAATGCGCGCAATTGGTGAGCTGTTGCTTTCTGATACTAGCAAAAATTCATTCATTGATTTCGTTAAAGAATATCTCGGCGACCGCATGGAGTTCATTACCGGCTGGACCTACTGGTTTTGCTGGATCAGCCTAGCAATGGCAGATTTAACTGCCACCGGAATTTACGTTAAGTATTGGTTTCCTAACGTTCCCCAATGGATCACACCGTTTGTCATCATTCTCCTGTTGTTATTAGTTAATTTAGTGAACGTTGGCCTATTTGGCGAACTAGAATCTTGGTTCTCGCTGATTAAAGTCGTTGCCATCTTGGCCTTAGTTGTTGTCGGCGTTTTTCTGGCCATCATTCACTACCACGTTGGTAATTCCGTAGCTGGTTTTTCTAATTTAGTTAGCCACGGCGGTTTCTTTCCCACTGGTCCAATTGGTTTTCTAATGTCATTTCAAATGGTAGTTTTTGCCTTTGTTGGTATTGAAATGGTTGGCCTAACTGCCGGTGAAACAACCAATCCAGAAGTTAATTTACCAAAGGCCATCAATAGCCTACCGATCCGAATTGGACTCTTTTACATCGGTTCAATGATTGCCATTATGAGCGTCTACCCGTGGAATAAAATCACAACCACTTCTAGTCCCTTCGTTCAAGTATTCTCCGGCATTGGTATTGTTGGCGCCGCTGGAATTTTAAATTTCGTCGTTTTGACTGCTGCCATGTCCGCAACCAATAGTGCCTTATTCAGTACTAGCCGGACGCTACACGCACTAGCACGGGGGCATAACGCACCAGAACGTTTTGGCAAATTAGATCGACGCAGCGTCCCAAATCAGGCATTACAATTTTCATCGCTGATTCTATTTATCATTGTCATTTTAAACTATTTTATGCCGGCCAAGGTTTTCAACTTAGTCTCTGGTGTCTCAACCATTAATTTTGTTTTCGTTTGGTTGATCCTGCTTTGGTGCCACCTTAAATATCGGAAACAACACCTTGAAGGCAGTAGTAATTTTAAAATGCCTGGCTATCCTTTTACCGACTACCTGAGTTTGCTGTTTTTCATCTGCGTGTTGATTTTTCTTTTATTCATTCCTGATACACGAATTTCGTTATTAATTTCTCTAATCTGGTTTGTCTTAATGTTCATCGCCTACCACGTGCTTAAACGAAAATAGTGGCCTAAAAAAACAGCCTAAGATTTATTTTAAGAAAGACTTTTGCTCATTCTTTCTTAGAATAATCTTAGGCTGTTTTATTTTTGAAATATTTCAAGTTTATTTTTCAATTTTCTGTAATTTTTGGTTCTCGTCTAACTGTGACGTACCTGCTAAATGAATTCGCTGCAATAATACCATAACGGCCCACAATAAAATTAGTGCCACTAACGTAAAGGTTGCTAAAATTAACGTAACTTGCCCAATGGTTCGACCACCAAGCCCAGAAGTAATCGCCTCCCGGAAGCCCAAAATTGAGTACGTCATTGGCAAGAACCTATGAATGGCGTTAAAGAAACCATTGGTGACTTCCATTGGGAACGTACCACCAGAACCACCTAGTTGAAGCATCAGTAAAATCATTGCCAAGAAACGACCAGGATTATCTAGTGCCATTGAAAGAAACATGATGGTAAACATTGAAGCCAGTGCAAAAATAATCGCTATCAGATAAAAGGCCCCAACGTGGTCAACTTGTAGTCCAAACGCCATAATTAGTGTCGCTTCGATAATGGCCATTGCAACAGCAACCGCGGCACCAAGCGATACCTTGCTGAAAAACCAAGCAGTAGCCGATTTACCGGACATCGAAATTTTGCGAATTGGGTAAGCAAAATTAAAGACCAAGGCACCCACATAAAGTGCTAGAGAAAGTACGTACGGTGCTAAGGCGTGACCGTAGTTTGGAACATAGCTATAATTTTGGTGCTTTAAACTGGTTGGACTAGCAAACATGGCCGTCGTTTTTGGCGTTGTTTTAATCCCATTAACCTTCTTACTACCTGACTTAAGTGCAGTAGCCAACTGGGCAGCTCCTGTGTTCAGTTTAATATTTCCATCAATTAAATCAGTTGATTTAGCGTTTAACTGCCCTGTTCCTGAGGCTAACTGACCAACACCCGTAACCAATTGTGGTACCTGCTGGTTTAATTGCCCCAGTCCAGAAGCCAGTTGTTGCGCGCCGTTATTTAAGGTAGCTGAGTTAGCGTTTAATTGACTGGCACCACTGTTTAATGCCTGAACGCCACCCGTATATTGTTGAACGCCGCTAGAAAGCTGTTGTGCGCCACCATTTAAAGTACTAATACCAGTGACTAGTGGCGGTAACTGTTGCTGCATACTACCAATACCACCGGCCAGTTGGGTCGCACCGGAAGCCAAACTTCCTGAATTTTGCTTAAGCTGAGTGGCGCCAGCATTTGCAGCATCAACGCCCTTAGTGTAGGTAGTTGTGCCCGTCTCTAATTGATTGAGACTAGCCAATAATAATGACTGCTGACTACCTGGAACTTTTGCGTTAACCTGAGTATCTAATTGCTGTGTTCCAGCCGCTAATTGCTGCGTTGCTTTTTGTAAGTCATTTAATTTGGCCGGCATCGCAGCCAATAAAGTTTGATTTTCTTTCGTATTAAGCTGACTCATCAATGTATTGGTACTGGCCAGTAACGACTTGGCGGCCTGTAACTTTTCTTGTAATTCAGGCAACTGCTGGCCGAGACTGCTGACCTTTGTCAAAGTTGGTGCTAACGTTGTCAGTGTATTTTCAGCAGTTGTGAGTTGCTGCGCAAGGCCAGTCATCGTCGCTTGCGTTATCTTTAGTTCACTAGCCGTGCTAGTTGGACTAGTACCAGCCTCACGAGCAATAATTGCGGTTAATTTGGCCTTTGAGGCTTGATCTAAATCAGGATTAGCCACTAGGACGGCCTGAGCATCCTGTGCAGATTCTTTTGCATTTGCAGCAATTTGACCAAGACTACCCGTCATTGTTGTTTGCGCTTCAGTTGCCGCTGTTTGGAGTTTTGCTACTGAATCACTCAATCCAGTTAAATTAACCTTGGCCAACTGATTCATACCATTTAACAGATCTTGGGTTTGTGAACTGGCTAAACTTTGCTCCAAATTGGAACTTTGTTGCCGCAATGTCGTTAACTGCTGTGGATTTTTAGCCAAATTAAGTAGACCACTTGTAGCGAGTTGTTGATTAAGCTGGGCTACTTGGGTCGCCAATTCAGTATTGCCATCATTTAGGGCAGTCACTCCTGCTGGTAAATCTTTTAATGAATTCTTTAGCTCACTTGTACCACTACGCAATTGCTGTGAGTTCGTCGCGAGTTGCCCCAAACCTCCAGAAAGTGAGCCAACACCAGCAGTATATGCTTGGACACCACCAGAAAATTTTTGTGAGCCAGTTGCTAACTGATTAACACCACCAGTGAGCGCGCCGGTTTTACCATTTAGTAAAGCCGTCCCACCGGCCAATTGGGTTGCACCACTAGTCAGTTTACTTGAATTGGCATTTAATTGGCCGGCACCCGTACCTAGTTGCAAAACTCCAGCCGTGTATTTGTTTAGCCCTTTTGCCAAAGTGGCCGAGCCTGTTGCCAATTGCCCAGCGCCACTAGCTAATGGTTTAACGCTCATATTCAACGTTTGAACACCATCATTAACTTGCGAAACCGCAACGGTGTACTGCTTTAAACCGTCATTCATTGTGACTAAACCAGTATCCAGTTGGGAGGCCCCACCAGCGGCAGTGTGCATCCCCTTGCCAACAACGTGTAATTGATCAAACACGGCGCTAGCATACGCGTTAGTGACGGCCGCACGAATTTCCTTATCTAAGGAAGTTGCGCCAATCTGACTAATGACCTCACCGATATAATTTAAGGAATCATTTGTTTTATAAGTTAACTGCATCTTTTTGGGATTTTTATCCAAAAGTGTGGCGGCATTTTTAGAAAAATTCTTTGGTAATGTTACAACGGTATAATATTTTTTATCTTTCATTCCTTGCGCGGCCTTTTTTGCCGACACAAAACGCCAGCCAAGTTGGTTATTATTTTTCAGCTTAGTTACTGTCTGCTTACCAACGTTCAATGTCGCGCCATTATAATGAACTGGCCGATCTTTATTAACCACGGCAACTGGCAAATTCTGCGTGTTACCATAAGGATCCCAAACCGACTTCAAGAAAAATACACTGTAAAGTAACGGAATAAATGCCATGACAATAACAGAAAGCAAAATTAACCGATTCTTACGTACAAAACGCCACTCATTTTTAATCATTTCCCACATAGTTTACTGCTCCCTCACTTAAGCTACCCCAGCAACAATCTCGTAATGTCTGCACTAATTCCGGCCATGGCGTTCGTCCAACCATAAAAATAACTGAGCTTGTCATTTGGTTAACGACTGTGACCAACAAAAGCTCTGGAAGACCAGCCCGTAAAACACCACACTGCTGGCCTTTTTGAATGGTTTGTTTTAAAAAGGCAATCAATGCGGCCTGTTTGGCCAGAGTTACTGAATCCAAAATAGTGGCAAACTGATTACGCATAATGAAAGTCGCACTGCGCGGATCGTGTTGAAATAGCTGCAACGTTTTGTTGAACAAAAAATCAAACTGGACTTCACAAGACGCCTGCTGTGGGAAATTAATCATCAGCCTATATTTAATGGCCATAATAAGCTGCTGACAGATTTGATTAAATAGCGCTTGCTTACTGGGAAAATGCCGGTAAATCGTCCCAATACTCACCTTGGCTTCAAACGCTATCACTGGTAAACGTGTGCCATCATAGCCATCACGTGCAAAAATAGTAAATGCCGCATCTAAAATTTGGCGATAACGTTCATCTAACCCATTATCCATTAACAACCAGTTCCCATCTGGCATTCTTTTCACCCTTATTCCACACCTTTATAAACACTCTAATAGAAAGATTTAACGCCGTTAACGGCAACCTTGATAAAAGAAATGATCTGTTCCTTTGGTAAATCGTAATTACTTTTACGCCACCAAACAAAAGCACCCATAATAGCACCACTCAGTACATAAGCCAACATCTCCGGTTGATCAGTTCGCCGCAAGGTCTCGATTAATGCATCCTGCGATTTTGTATCACGCCGCGCTAACATAATCCGACTGATGACAGTTAAAACTTCCATATCAAGATAGTTTCGCCCGTTATTAACTGAAATGTTCCGAAATACTTCCTTGTGCGTGTCCACAAAATTAACGATTTGTTCAATAATATCGTCACTGTGTCCTTGATCCTTTAGTAGCTGATTGAGCATCATTGACATCGTTTGCTGTAATAAGTCGTATTTATCATTAAAATAACGGTAAAAACTGCTGCGATGCAATAACGCCTCCGCACAAATTTGCTCTACGGTCACTGCATCAAACGATGTCGTTTCCAGTACCTTAATTAGTGCATTTTCAAAATCCCTAACAGTTCGTGTAACTCGCATCTGCTTTCCTCCATAACTACCCTGTTGCTGGACTTAGCATAATTAATTAACGCTGTTTATCATACCAGTCCGACTATGAAACAAAAGATTTAAATTGATGTTTTTATCTTGCAACGGAACAGATAACCAAAAGTGTCTTAATTAACCCTTTACAACAAAAAAGCTCACCACAATCTTAATTGCAGACAAACAATTAAAATTGTGACGAGCTCTCAGAGTGTTTGAAAAAGCGGTTAGATTCTGAGGATTACTAACGTTGTCGATCGGACTAGGATGAACCAAAGTCCGAGACGCAGCCTAGTTCGCTAATAATCTTGATGCTACGAACGATGGCCATTCTTGTGGCGAAAGCTACGGAGCACAGTTATAAAGTCCATAACTGTGTTTCCTCGACTAAGTTCGTCTCGGTCACCGCAGGAAGCTGTTTTTTCCAACATGTTTCCACTAAATCAGTTAAAAAGTATTTTTCACTTTTTTATCTAAAATTCACGGTCTTTAAACACGCTTAATTTTACCAACCGCAATGGGCAGCGTTGTGTGCGCATCATAAGTCCCAACTGCGCCTTTAACACTAGCTGGCAATGCCATGCTATCCGGCACACCGTGAACATAAATAACGCGCTTATCCAACGCCAACTGTTGATCGTGGAAAACCTCACTGAATTTTTGCTGCATCTCAATTAGCGGTACAGCCACTTTGTAATTAAAATTACCTGCACTACCAGCAACTGGGTAAGTATCCGTTGGAATATTAATATCTTGTGGTCGATCATTAAATGGTACCATTGTTGTTCCGGAAACTTCCTCGGTCTCTGGTAAATCAATAAAACCATCATGATTTTTATCCTGCTTAATGGTTGCAATTTGTGCATCTGAACCATCGGCAAATCCATGGAAATGCATCCAGTGTTCTGTATTGGCGGGAACGTCAGTCATGTTAACTTCAATTATTAATTGATTGTTCATAATGGTCAGTGTTGCGTGACCTTTTGGCTTAATACCCAATTTATCACTATTCAGCGCGGTTAACTCCGCTTCATAAACAACCTTGTCGATTGCCATTTATTGTCAATCCTTTCCGATTAAAAATACGCTTTCATTTTAAATCTTAAACGCTTGTGCTTTAATTTACAAGCAACTATTTTTTTCGTATCCGCAGAAATATTTGGAAGTTACCTTCGTTAGTATTTTCCTGACTATTTTAGTGGAAACGTACTTAAAAACATTTTGCTAATCCGCTACAAACAATTAACTTTGTTAAAACCCGCCACTTAATTTATGATGTACTCATATAGATAGACGCAATAAAGGAGAAACTATTAGTATGAATACTAAAATTACTAACCGCTGGCTCACACTTGGTCTGATTCTAGTTGGCGCCAATCTGCGGCTACCAATTACGATGCTGCCACCCTTACTCACTAACTTAAAACAGACTTTAGGGTTACCGGCCTCACTGGCGGGTTTTCTGACAACTATTCCATTACTTATGTTTGCCCTTATTTCCCCGTTTGCGCCACGACTCAGTCAACGCCTTGGTAACGAAAAAGTTCTCTTTGGCTTTCTCATTTTATTGGCCGCTGGTAGTTATTTACGCGTTATTCCAACCATTTGGGCGTTAATGATTGGAACTGGCCTGATTGGAATCGGTATTGCTGGCGGCAATGTCCTACTCCCAGCAATTATTAAGGAACAATTTCCAGCAAAAATTGCGATTAAAACGACTGAATATACGGTTGCGATGGGGCTGATTGCTTCTTTAGGTACCGGCTTTTCTGGCCATTTAGCTAATAAAATTTCACTCATGGGTTCGATGGCCATACTTTCATTAGTTGGCTTGGCCGGCCTGTTCGTTTGGCTACTTAATTTGAAAAAAATGCCAAATCAAAATACGACTACCAAACTGCAAAACACTACCCATAAATCAGTGTGGCGGACCGGGTTGGCCTGGTGGATTACGTTATTCTTTGGCCTACAATCTTTACTTTATTATTCTTTATTGACCTGACTACCAACCTTATTTACCAGCGTTGGTTTTAGCACTATTCAGGCTGGTAATCTGGCGACCATTTTTCAAATCAGTCTCCTGCCTTTGTCCTTAGTGGTCCCTTTAATTTCCGAAAGGCCGCACGGAATGGCTGTTGTTGTAGCTTTTGTTGGTTTTGGCTTTATTGGTGGTGCCTGCGGGCTTTTGGCCGGCAGTCAATCCTTTGGCTGGTCCGCGCTATTTTCCTTATTAATGGGTGCTAGTTCTGGTGCGGCATTCAGTATTGCAATTATCTTTTTTCAAAAGAAAACCACTAACGCTACAGATACCGCAAATTTATCAGGGATGGCCCAATCTTTTGGCTACTTGCTAGCCGCCACTGGCCCAATTGCATTTGGTTTTCTAAAAACACAATTAGGCAGTTGGTTACCCATTATTTGGCTGGTTATCTGTTTATCGGTTTTATTAACCGGCGTTGGCGTTATTATTTTAACCCAGCAAACTTTATTTAAATCGGAAACGTTATCGTAAATAGTAAGCAAAAATAGCGGTGCTTACTAATTTGCCAAAGTTTCTGGATTTTTAAAGCACCGTTATTTTCCATGAAACTGCTAAAGTGAACTATATAACTTTAAAGCTATTGTAAAACCACTAACAATGCGTTATTTTAGTTCTGCAAATCTATTTTAGGAGACGCACTCATGCACTCACGTTCAAAAACAACTTCAAGGCTTCACATTAAGGATTTTTTAAAGCTAATTCAGCTGATTCAACCACGCTACTGGTTGTTTATTTGCGGCATACTACTAGGCGCGTTTGCTGCGGCCCTACAGCTTGCAGTTCCACTTCTAGCACGAAACATTCTCAACCAAATTCCGCACCATATAAATACTGGCTTTTTAATTGCGGTTATTCTATTGTTTGTTTTTAGTATTATTTTAGGTGCTTTTTCCGGAACCTCGCTTGGCGTTTTTGGTGAAGATGTTGTTTATCGATTACGCAACCGACTATGGAATAAGATTTTGGTTCTACCGATCAATTATTTAGATCAACATCAATCCGGCCAAATCGCATCACGGTTAACCAACGATTCAACCCAAGTTAAAGACCTGCTAGCGAACTCATTACCCCGAATGATCACTTCCATACTCCAACTTGTAGGCGCCATGCTTTTAATGTTGTTCATGGACTGGCGAATGACACTTATCATGTTCGTTGTTGTCCCACTCATTTTATTTTGTTTATTACCTGTATTCCGCCGATCTTACAGTGTAGCCCATAAACGTCAGAACGCCATAGCTTCATTAAACGCCAAGGTCAGTGAAGTATTGACCAAAATGCGTTTAGTGAAGTCCTCTGACGCAATGGCAACCGAAAAATTGAGTGGTGAAAAGCAAATGTCTAAACTTTACAAATTAGGCGTTCGTGAAGCAATTTATGACTCAATTGTGGGGCCAACCACCGGAGTGCTTATGCTCGCCCTCATAGTTGGCGTGCTTTCATACGGTGTCTTCCGCATTAGTCACGGCACGATGACTAGCGGAACTTTAATGGCCTTTCTAATGTATCTAGTTCAGTTAGTTGTTCCTTTTACCACACTTGGCCAGTTCTTATCCGACGTTGCTAAAACAGGCGGCTCGACTAGTAAAATTCAAGAATTACTTGATGTGGCCGAAGAAAGGACCAATGTTGGCGTTAAAGTTAATGCTAATGATAGGATCCTAGAAATGAATCACGTTTCTTTCTCTTATCAAACTGATCAAGAAATTTTACACGATGTTTCATTTAAGGCGGCACCAAATTCTGTCGTCGCATTTGTCGGCCCTTCTGGCAGCGGAAAAACAACCATTTTTAGCCTATTAGAACGCTTTTATCGGCCCGATACCGGTTCTATTACCATTGGTGACACTAACCTCACTGATTTAAATCTGGCCAATTGGCGCGATCAAATTGGTTTAGTTGGCCAAAACGCAGACACCATGACTGGCACCATCCGCTATAACCTAACTTACGGACTAAAAAAGCCCACCACCGATGAAGAACAGTGGCGAGCTTTAGAATTAGCGTACGCAAAAGATTTCGTATTAGAAATGCCAGCACAACTTGAAACCGAAATTGGTGAAAATGGCGTTAATATTTCCGGAGGCCAACGACAACGTTTATCAATTGCCCGTGCCTTCTTAAGGGACCCTCAGCTACTCATGCTTGATGAGGCAACCGCTAGCCTAGATCCTGAATCAGAAGTCATGGTTCAACGGGCGCTACAAGATCTCATGACCGGACGGACAACACTAATCATTGCTCACCGAATTAATACCATTATCGATGCGGACGAAATCTATTTTATCGAGAATGGACGCGTTAGTGGTCATGGTTCGCACAATGAATTAATAAAAAGTCATCCACTCTACCGGCAGTATTTTAACAATCAATTTGCAAAATCAGAAGAAGTCGAGCCAGTTACAGAGTAATCCGGTAACTGATTAAGTAACCCTTGGTACACTTCATAAAGGTCGTCATAGTCGTGAATTTTCATCCGCTGATGCACTTTATCAATTTCCCAGGGCTTAATTGATTCAGTATGAATAACGGGCCAAAATTTCCATTTCGCGGAAAAATGTTGAAACACGGTATCATTGACTCTGCCGTGCTGTTCATTATACCGCCGGTCCGTAATTCGTTTTAATTTTGAATATTTGTTAATGGCCGATTGATCTGGCATGATCATCGGTCTTTTTTTGCACAATTTACGACATTTTTCAAATAAATGAGTTTGCCTGATTAAATTCAGATTTAACAGTAAAACACCTGAATTGAGGTAGTCAAATTTACGCCATTGGTGATGAAAAAACCAGCGCCCATAATAATCTAGAGTGCCCACGATTTCAGTATTGACCAAAGATTGATGATAGAAATCATCGAATGGCCGTCGACAAAGGACATCCGCATCCAAATATAGAATTCGACCAGAAAGTTCAGGAATTTGATCTGCATAAAGACGTAACATGCTATATGGTGTAAACATCGTATGCGTGTTGGCGGTTGGTAAATAGGCATTATAGAGGGTGGTAATATCAATTCTAGTCACATCATTTTTCTCGTTATGCCGCGTTACAATTTCATTGATAAAATTGGCGTGTTTTTCCGTAAACTCAATCGTTTGGTGCTGTTTGTTTTGTAATTCAGCCGTTAATATATAAATTTCAAGAGGCTCAGATGTGTTCTTCAAAAGCGACAATACGGAAAGTAAAACGCCTCGAAACATTTGATCGTTGCCACAGTAAAGAATTTGGATAACAAACAGTCCCCTCCCAGTCAATAATGACTCACGTTCATGATAACTTTTTTCCTACGTGAGTCGATCCCGATTGTTAGTATAGCAGATATGGCGCAAATTTAACTTAGGGGAGGATTAAAATCAAGCTAGGAATGCTTGGAAAGGCCTTTGCATCAAGGACTATTTACATAGTGCTACAATTTGACTTGCAATATTATCACCAAACTAATAATTCTCGACTCTTTAACCCAATAACTACTTGCCTGTTTTTCAATTCAACGGCTAGGCACGGTTTTGATATTGAAGCGTTATATTTCTGTTTTCTTTGTAATTTTTATCGTAAATACATAAATTTGATTAGCGTTAAATTCAAACGATCTTTCACGGACTTTATTTTTGTTTCACGTGAAACAGGACATAACTCATTTATCTCAATCAAAACTTTCTGCATCAACTTTAACGGCCCCAGTCGTTTACCTAGCCATTGATGGTTTATGCGCCACATGCCGCAATTCCTGCTTGACTAATTATCAACTTATTTTTAATATGACAGATTGTAAAAATAAACCGCAATATTCAAAATAATTTCAATCCGGCCACGAGTAAATTTGACGAACCTTTTTATAACACTAATGATGATGACCTAATTCAAAGCAAACTAACTTATTCACGTTGCTAAAGTATGTTAGCTAAGTTATAAAAATATAGATAGGAGTGGTTTAGGGTTTGCTGCAGCCAGGATTTCCCCCACTCCGTCTGTATTTTTTATAGTCAATTACTTTGGTGTTCCAGTTGCGTGTTGGTATGACGGAATCAACACATCATCAATCAACGCAGTTAAATTTACTCTACTAACATTTTCATTAACAAATAGATGGTACCGAAGCCATTCGAATGGTAATAATTTTAAATCATTGGACATTTCAGTTGTTGCCAATTCACCACGTTCTTTAGCGCGCTTGAGCACCTGGTTAAGTGCACTAATATCAATTGCGGTCGCTTCATCGATCATCTTTTGGATAACTTCATTTTGTTGTTTACTCATACCATTAAAAAAAGTATTCGTGTAAGACTGGCCAAACGCATTCATACTAATAATAAAGCGTTGTAATAATTGCGATAAGTCCGCTCGCAAAGACGTTCCCGTCAACTTAAGTTCATCCATTCGGCCATGATTCTCCAGCTTAATTTTATCTTGAACGGCCGCAATGGCAAGTGAAAACGGTGAGTCCCAGCGCCGGTAAATCACTGGTTTACTGGTTCCAGCAGCTGTTGCAACTTTGGGGAAAGTTAACGCTGATAAACCATCATTTTCTAATATTTCGCGCGTTGCTTGATAAATTGCTTCTGTTAGTTCAGTTCCTCGCCGTCTTTTTTGCACCATTGCTTCGACCTCCTCAAAAAATAAGATACTTTAAGTTTCTTATTGACTTTTTCATTTCAAAGTGTATTATAGCACTCGTGTTCATAAGATACTAATAGTTTCTTATTTTACAGGAGGAAATAATATGCAGAAACAAAACGAGATTCCAAAATCTGTTTTAACGATCGCCTGGGTAGTTGTGCTTGGTGCCATGGCGCCTTTGCTTGACTCAACGATGATCAATATTGCCATCAATAATTTGGTTCATAGTTTCAACAGTTCGGTGCCCACCGTTCAATGGACGATTACTTGCTATTTACTAGCCACCGGGATCGCCGTACCGTTTTCTAGTTGGCTACTAAATAAATTTAACGGTAAATATGTTTTTATGGCTGGTGAAATTTTATTTGGCGTTGGTTCAATTTTATCGGCCATTTCGCCTAGTATCCAATTTTTAATCGGTGCTCGCTTAATTCAAGGATTTGCTGGTGGTCTAATTATGCCATTACTAACGACACTGTTAGTTCAAACGGCTGGACCTGAAATCATGGGTCGCATGATGGCAACCGTTGGCTTACCAATGATTTTAGGCCCACTATTGGGACCAGTCCTTGGTGGTGTTATTATTAAATTTCTATCGTGGCACTGGATTTTTTGGATTAATGTACCTGTCACTCTAGTCTCCCTAGGACTCATTATTTGGAAAATGCCAAATTATCCCGCACAAAATAAAACGGCGAAAATGGATTTTATTGGCATTCTACTTTTGATTGCTTCAACCAGCAGTATCATTTACGGTGTTGTGAAGGCAGCACATGCGGCCAATTTTAGTAATCACACGACAATTTCTTTTCTCACTACTGGATTAGTTACATTGATACTTTACATCGGCTGGGCATTTATTCGTAAAGATAAAGCTGTCTTACCAACGAAACTCTTCACGTTTAAGTCATTCGATGGCTCCATCATTGGTCTTTTCATTGCAGGAACCGTGCTCAATGGTGCAATGTTATTATTACCACTATTTTTTCAGAATGTTCGCGGTATGAGTGTGATTATGGCAGCTTTAGCCTTGGTTCCACAGGGACTAGGGATGCTCGTATCACGACCACTGACTGGCCGATTGACCGATAGTATTGGCGCTAAATATGTAGTTTTAGCAAGTGTCGTTATTACATTTGTAGGCACCCTACCATTTTTCTGGATTGATCAGCACACTTCATTTTGGATCATTGCCATTGTCCTATTCGTACGCGGTATCGGCGCCGGTGGAATCTTAATGCCGTTAATGGCCGATTCCTACACAGGAATGAAGGCTAATCAAGTGCCCGCTGCCACAATCGGCGCTCGGATTATTCAAAATATCGGGAGTGCTTTCGGTTCGGCAATCATCACAACTGCAGTTACCGTCTATTCAGCATCTCGAGTTAAAGCATTTGAAACTAGACTTGCTGCTGGAAAATATAATGTAGCGGCTAATCATTTACAATCATTTGCACACCAACATTTAGTTAATATTCGGCTTGAATCATTTCAGTACGGTTTTTTAATTATTTCGATTGCTGCCTTGATTATTATTTTACCGACCATATTGCTTTCTAATAAATTGAAAAGTACTAAATAAAAGTACTTGAAGTGAACACCTGGTATTGGACTAAAATAGCGGCCAAATCGGCTAGCGGGAATAAAATGGGTCTACACTTTCTGGTATTGGTGAATAACTAATACCGGTTTTTTGTCTGTTTTGAAAATCAGAAAAATAAAAAAG
>NZ_RHNQ01000052.1 GCF_003946275.1 Loigolactobacillus backii | reverse complement strand
GAACAATTAGAGAATATCACACAGCATCCAAACAGCGAAGCTGGTCAATACTTGAATACATTTTTAATAATACGAGGAGGCTTTTTTATGACAACAACTACTGCTGCTGGTACTCTAACACTTGGCGATAAGACGTTTAATCGCCTCGGCTACGGTACAATGCAATTACCTGGTTCTGGTGTTTGGGGACCATCTGCAGACCCAGAAAATGCGCGCCGCGTTTTGGCTAAAGCGGTCGACCTAGGAATCAACTTTTTTGATACCGCTGATGCCTACGGTCCTTTCACCTCTAACTTGCTTATGCGTGACACGTTTGCACCTTACCAAGGTAACTATAAAAATATTTTCATTTCGACTAAAGTTGGTCAAACTCGGCAAGGTCCAAATCTCTGGACCCCTGATGGTCGACCAGATTATTTACGCCAACAAGTTGAACTTAACTTACGTACTTTAGGTGTTGATAGCATCGATCTTCTTTTTCTGCACCGAATTGATCCTAAGATTCCGCTAGAAGATCAATTAGGTGAACTGAAAAAAATGCAAGATGAAGGAAAAATTAAGCACCTTGGTTTAAGTCAAGTTAAAATTCCTGAACTACAGGCCGCAGAAAAGATCGCTCACATTGATGCTGTGCAAAATTTGTACAACGTTACAGATCGCAGTGATGAGGACGTTTTGGATTACGCTGAACAACACAAAATTGTCTTTGTACCTTGGTTCCCATTAGCAACTGGTAAATTAGCTAATGAAGGTAGCGTGCTTAAAAAAATTGCGGATAAATATCAGGCAAGTCCCGCACAAATCGCCCTTGCTTGGTTACTAAAACGCTCACCAATGATGTTGCCAATTCCGGGAACTGCTAACTTAGATCACCTAGCCCAAAACGTTGCCGCAACTGCAATCAAATTATCTGATAATGACTTTCAAGCAATTGCCAATCTAAAATAATCAAAAAATAGTCGCTGGATTAATCGGTAAATAGTCGTATTTATCAAGTAATCCTCAGGCTATTTTTTATTGAAAAATTTGCAATCAATAAGCTAATCGCCATTGTCTATTAACTGGTCGAACGTAATTCATCGCCTTAAATGGCAATTGAATTTGCTTACCAGCCCGTTCAATAATCAAAAATCCTTGTGAATCAAAATCAACTAGGTATCCTTGACACTTTTTTCCGGACCAGGCGGCCGACAACCATACTGTCACCAAATAGTGTTCTTCCATTGCCTGTTCTAGTATCGCTATTGATTCATTTGAACTTTGTTTTGGCACAATATTATAAAACCAATTAAAAAAATCTCCCGGTACAACTTTTATTTGCATTACCCTACTCCTTTACCCCATACCTAACACTAACAAAGTATACGAACATACGTTTCTAAAAACAAGCGAACAAGACACTAAATTTTTTTAGCGTGGCCCAGAATTCTTTACGGTCGAAATGATACGTTTCTGATATCCATAACTGCCACTGTCTGTGTCGACTGACCAATTTTCAAGAAAATATTGGCTTCATCATAGCCGACAACAACGCCAACCACATCGGGTAGATAAGTCCCATTTTGCACAACTTTTTGTTGGATATAGATTAAACACTGCTTGCACCAGCCTTTTTCAAGCCGACTAGCTATTTCAGCAGGCAATTGTTCAGGCTTAGGTTGAATTTCTCGCTCGGCAAGGGCCAGACGTTTAAGCGCCTTGGTATGATCAGATAGAAAAAATCCCCCCCACTTAAGCATGCCCCGATCATGGTAGTCGAAATCAAAGAAGTGTTGCACGACCTTATCTGAAAACTGATAATTTACTCTCATTCGGCTTGATTCCTTCTTTTTTGAATTGGCCGCTGCGCATTAGGCCATAAGAAATGATAAAAACCTTCATATTCAATGTTGAATTCCGTTAATCGTTGAATTTCCTGAATCAATAATTCCAACCACTGCAGATCAGATTCGGTAATTGTTCGCACTGGCACTGATCGTTCAACCTGGTGTAAGCGCTGATAATTAAAGAAGAAATTATACGTATGATCATAGTGGTCATTGACAACTTTTATCCAGTAATGCGTTTGTCGCTTCTGCTTAAATTGATCCTGACAGCGCTGAACAATTAATTTTGCTTCCCGCTTTAAAATTTGTTCATTCAAAGCTATTACCTCCATTATGGCCGCCTACCAATGCGCTTCGCCGAATAAGTGTCCCCCCTTGCAACAAACTACTGGCCATAACAAGCGATGTTGTTCCAAACTTGGCTCTAACCTGATCAACCACGTGGTTAAATTGTTGTTGCTTTATTTGCCGGCAAAGGGGCGTGAATAAATCTAACTGTTCCCCTGTGTTGGCACATAATTGGGAACAATAAACAGCAATATTTCGAACCGCCTCACCCTGCCAAAACTGGCGAAATAAGCGTAATAACTGACTGGTAATTAGGCGACTATCATCTGTTGGTTCCAATTTACACTCATGGGAAAACCCACTGCGTTTAGCAGCAGCACTTGCGGCATAGGCAAAACCAATACTCAAACTAAGACAACTTGTTAATTGGTGGTGGTGTCGAACCCGAGCGGCCACTTGCTGACCAATCTCCTTAATCACTAATTCAATCTCGATCTGTTGACTGTAATCACGCGGCAAAACTTGCGAGTTGCCCAGACTTTTATCCTTAGGTTTAATTCGTTGGGAAAGCTTGCTTCGATCAATTCCCCAAGCTAACGCAAATAACTGAGCACCAATAACACCCATTTCTTGTACCAGCATGTACGGATTGCTATGAGCCAATTCAAATAAATTCGTAATCCCAAGTCGCGTTAGATGATGGGCCGTTCTTTTACCAATACTCCAAACATCGACTAAATTTGAAATTGTCCAAAGTTTCGTTGGTACCGTTGCATAAGTAATTTGACCGATAAAATTCTGATCATGCTTAGCATAAACATCTAGTGCAATCTTTGCCTGCAGTGGATTTTCACCAATGCCAACGGTCAGTCGTAAACCCAGCTCTTTATGGACGGTGTCCTGAATTAGTTGGGCCACTTGTTGCGGCGATGAACCAAACAGGCGCCATGAATGTGTTAGATCGAGAATTGATTCATCAATTGAATAGGGATAAAGATCTTCATCAGCAACAAAACGCTGAAAGATTGTATTAATTTGTAAATTTTTTTTAATGTATAAGTTCATTCGTGGAGGCACAATTATTAAACGGGGATCATCAGGTAGATCACGCCTGCGACTAACGTTAGTAATATGAAATAGTTGTTTGGCCATAGGCGATGTCGCTAAAATCAAACCACCATTTGTATTATCGGTTTCTGACATCACAACAAGGCAGGTTTTAAGTGGCTCTAATCCGCGACTAACGCACTCAACACTAGCGTAGAAAGACTTATTATCAATTAAAAAATAAACACCATGCGGTTCACGTGAATAATCCACTTTCTCCACCACCCTTAAAACTAAAAACGCTTAAGTCGCTAGGGAACATATGTTCTAATTGCATTCATCATACGCTGAACAAGTATTAAGTGCAAGTCAAAATAAAAAAATCAAACGGTATGTTAGTAAAATACACT
Source organism: Loigolactobacillus backii (assembly GCF_003946275.1). Classification (GTDB taxonomy): domain Bacteria; phylum Bacillota; class Bacilli; order Lactobacillales; family Lactobacillaceae; genus Loigolactobacillus; species Loigolactobacillus backii. The sequence goes on along the minus strand of NZ_RHNQ01000052.1, from coordinate 15,860 downwards.
AAAATATCGTTTGATTCATCACTGACTGAGTAGAGTTTCACGTGAAACCAGACAGCATTTAAATTTACCGCAAATAAATTTTGCTTTAAACTATTAACAAAATGTACTTGATACTCGACTTACCAATATTAATCTGCCTAGTCCCAAGCCGTTTTAGTAGCTACGCCCACCTCGTCAATAAAAATGGTACGCCTAGGCACCTTTTAAACTATGCTTTAGCCCAGCGCACTCAATTGTTCGGCCTGCCACTGCTCTTTAGTCAAATCGTAAGCCTTGACACTGATAATTTCACCAGTCTGCGAACGAAAATCTTGTATTTTTCCACGATCAATCATCCCTAATTTTGCCATCACGCGCGCCGATTTATGATTTATCGCTGCATAATGAGCCTCTAAGCGTTGAAAATTTAACGTTTCAAATCCATAACGTACTAACGCCTGGCCGGCCTCGGGAACGATTCCCTTACCCCAATCGGCCTGTGCCAACGCATAAGTTAGAATACCGCTATTTCCATTCGGATGAAATTCAAAAAAACCAACTAGTCTGTTACTGGATTTTAGTTCAATTCCAAAAACTGTACTAGTATCACGACCAAAGTGCTCCGTAATTTCCTGTTGGATAGCAGCCAAATCAGTTGCCTGTTGATAACGTAAATACCTAACAACATCTGCATCCCGCAATACTTGGAATAGATCAACTGCGTCCGCCTGAGCGATCGGACGTAACCGCAAACGCGAGGTTTCGATAACTGCCATAACAAAATCACTCCATTTCAATTCAATAATGACTAGATTAGGCGTCGTCACGTCAGATTGCAAGCGACTTGCTTGTCAGTTTTTTGGCCAAACAGGGTTTAATTATTATAAGATTATCGTCAACTTTTAAAGATTGTCTGAATTTCCTAAATTTAAACTAAGTAAAAGATAAATTTAAAATTTATTCAACTAAGCATGGTAAACTAAGTGTTTAGAAACAGACTTCACTATTTCGCAAAAAAGGTGTTATTCCAAATATAAACTATCATCGTTATTACAGTATTTGATCAAGCAGTAAGGGAGTTTTTGTTATGAAAAATCCAAATGAACCAAATAGTCGAATGGCCCGCCGCCACGCTAACCGCAGTGACCAGCGTAAGCAAGAAAAGAAACCAGCTAAACCAAACAAAAGAGTGCCTCAAAAACAGCCTGGTGGACCTTCATTCTTTTCACGAAACAAGTGGTGGTTGGTTGTCATTGTCATCCTGATCGTCATTTTTGGTATTTACGCTGAATTTTCTAGTATTACGACTGAAAACAACGCTGATTCCACAACAACCAGTACAAGTAGTTCCAGTCAAAATACAAGTAGTCGCTCCTCTGAGCCCAAAAAGGCAACCACTAAATCCGAAACAACTGATAATACCAGTGATACAACTAGCGACACTACCGCTAATGATGACACTGCTGATTCACAATCAGCAGCAGCCGCTAGTCAGGCCACCGCTGAAAGCAACTCGGCGGCTAGCAGCGATACTAGTTCAACAGGTACAAGTAGTGGCCAAACTTTTTCTAACGTTACTGATGCCGTTAATTGGGCACGACAAAACATGGGCAATTTCAGTAACTTCCACGTCTCGTCAGATGGCCAAGGTCAATACGTCGTTGAGTTTACTAAATAAACTGGCCTGTTTGGAAAATTAATTTGGACTAAACGTGTTCGAGTAATATTATTTCCCACATTAACCATTTTCTATTAGTATAAAGATAGACTAAATTTTATGAGGTGAACTTTAATGGAAATTACACGTCACGGTAACACACTATTAACTAACGGACAGCCACCAAAGATTGGTGCTAAGCTGCCAACATTTGTCGTTCAAGATAAAAATAACCGCACAGTGACCAATACTGATTTAACTGGCCAGACAACTCTTATTAGCATTGTGCCGGATATCAATACTCGCGTTTGTAGTATTCAAACAAAACACTTTAACGCTGATGCCGACAAAATTCCTAACATTCGTTTCGTCACAGTTTCAACTAATACACCAGCACAACAAGCTACTTGGTGCGCTGCAGCAGGTGTTACCCGGATGGAAATGTTGGCCGATGAAAAACACGTTTTAGGGGATGCTTTTGGTATCTATGTCGCTAGCAATAATACCTTAGCGCGCTCAATCTTTATTATTGACGCCGCGGGAACGATTCAATACTCTGAAATTGTTACAGAACAGACCAACGAGCCCAATTATCAGGCAGCCTTAGATTTTCTTAATTAACTAGTTTATTATTTAATTGCGCGTAAAAATGCTCCGCACGATAACCATCGTGCGGAGCATTTTTAGATACCGAATTTTAATAGGTATTATACGTATAGTAGACGGTATCGAGCCCAAAAGTATTATAGGTTTGATTACTTGTGCCATTAAAGGTTGGATTCAAAGCGTTTAAGCGCGTTTCATCATTATCAAGTTGCTTTTTTGGTAAAGCCATTTCTGCACGCATTTTGTTCGAAGCCTTGGTTAATTGACTAGTTGACGCGATCTGGTAGGAACTACCATTAATCCACGCGGACTGTCCCTGTAAATGCTGTGAAGAAATATGATCAGCGTTTTTGTGGTATTTAAGCCCCAACCGAATAATATTATTAAACGGTAAATCCGTGCGTACGTTAGGTTGCAGTGATTTTAAAAGGGCATCATAATGACTAATTCCCTTAGGTGAAGCCAACTTTTTCATAACTGCCCGAATAACCTCTTGTTGCCGCATTTGGCGGCCATAATCACCACGGGGATCCTCATAACGCATTCGTGCGTAGGTTAGCGCCTGCTTACCATTCAAATGCTGTTTGCCCTTTGGAATCGTTATGCCGTTAAGGGAAACCACCATTGGGCTGTTAACCGTCACGCCACCAACGGCATCCACGACTTTTTGCAGACCACCCATATTAACGGTCACGTAATAATCAATCGGGATACCTAATAGCCTGCTAACGGTCTTTTTGGCCATCGTTGAACTTCCAATATTGTAAGCCGCGTTAATTTTTTGCATATTACGCTTCTTATCACCGGACATTTCAGCAAGTGTGTCTCGAGGAATACTGTACATCATTGTTTTGTGAGTCTTCGGGTTCAAAGTTGCCACGATCAAAGTATCCGAGTTTCCCCGGTCAACTCGCCCATCGGCACCAGTATCAACCCCTAAAAATAGAATTGAAACCGGCTTGCCCTGTTCAATTGCCTGGGGCGCCTTTGTCGTTGCTGGCGAATACATTTTATCAAACGATGCTTGTGTTTTGTGCAGGATGCTGTAGGCAAAGCCGCCGCCAGCAAGAAGTAAAACTACTAATACTCCCAACAGTGTCCATAAAATCCAATGATGCTTTTTACGCGTTGGTCTCTGCTGTCGTCGTGATGTCCCATTCATAAAAATTGAGCTCCTCCAAAAAATATTTACGTCTTTTAGCGTACCACAAAAATAAATACTCTCCCGGTAAATTCAATGAACTTAACGATAAATTTACAACTTAACTATTAAATCCACTTTTAAAAAATGTCCAGTTCCTACTGTAAAATATCGGTGTACCCCACTAATATTTATAACACCCCAAACGGATGGCCCTTGTACCACTTTTCATTTTTTTCGCCTATTTTGAAAATAGACCCCTAACTGGCGACTAAACAGCATTAAGCCGATACAAATTAACGTCCAAAACCAGCCACCGTAACGAAATAGGCTCCCCGCAATAACAAATAAAACCAGTAAATAAAGACCACTCTGAAGAAGCCGCTTCATTAATTTACCCCCTTAGCCAAAGATTGATCGCAATTCCGAGCACTAAGATGGCCAACACAATGTATAACCCGCATAGAAAATACCGACTGATTCTCAATGCTCGAAGCGCGAATAAAACAAAAACCAACGCCCCAGCTATTCCTAAAGACAATTCTAATGGTTGATGATAAACACTAAAGAAACGCCACATATTAACCACATCCTGATCTTTTCTTCAGTATAGCAGGAGCTTGGATCAAGAAGACAGCATTAACCACCCCTCTTTTATTCACCAATAGTGGCCGGCAAAATTTAATTATTCTCTGATTCACTTTTATGTTGTAGATAACCCATTTCTTTCAGTGTTTTACGAATTGACGCCATTGACTCCGGTGAAGGTCGTTGCGATTTGGCAACTGACTTAACTGGTTTGGCCGATTTAGCTATTTGTTCACCAGACACACTCTCTTGCCGACCACTTGGGTTATTAGCTGCCATAGCGTCCATCGTTTGATTGAGTGCATGATCAACAAAAACGTTGCCATGATTGGTGGCATGACCTTTAGTCCAACGATAACTAATTTGACTAAAACGCGGCAACAGTTGTGCTAGGGCCTGCCATAATTCTTTATTGGCCAATGGTTTACCTGGTCCCCGCGTCCACCCTTTTCGCTGCCAACCTGCCAGCCAGTGCTTAGTAATGGCATTAAGGACGTATTGTGAGTCGGCTATGACAACGATCGGTGTTGTCACTGGCCAAGTTTGCGCTATATAACGCAATCCTTCTAGCAGCGCCGTAATTTCCATTTTATTATTTGTTGCCCCAAATTCACCAGCCGAATCACTCATCTCTTGATCATTATACTGAATCAAGTAGGCCCAGGCCGCCTTGTCTCCGACTTTGACGTGCTGGCCGTTAACGTTTCCTGTGTTACGCGAACCGCCGTCCGTGTACAAATAAATGGTATCCGCTTGATGCCGGACTGGCGCCGTTGAGCTAGTTTTAGCACCCGTTTTTGGCCTCGTCGTTTGCTGCTCCGCTAACCATGCCTGGGCCTCCGTTTGACTTTTGAAACCCTTATAGCGAGCACCATTAAAGCCTTCAACCAGCGTCTTTGCCTGTGCCCAGGTTGTTTTAAACACGCCTTGTTTACGCCCGCGGGCAATTGCATAGAATTTTTCTGCTGCCAAGATCAACACTCCATTCCGTTAAAAAGCTATCTACTAATTTTAGCATAGCGCGTGCCCTTTTAAACACATTCCACTTGTATGGCTCAACAACATAAAAATGGATTAAAGCACACCTTGCAAGCAGTGTGCTTTAATCCATTAATTTAAATCAGATTTAGAAAATACTTTTATGCTTATTTTTCTGACTAATTTAGGGTAAGCGTGTTTAAAAAAGTAACGTCCTGTATTTTTCTAAACATTCCCTAAGCCTTTTAAGCCGAAGTGACGGCCGTAACGTCAAAGTTAGCGTCCTGCAAAACCTTAGTCACGCTAGCAGCGTCCTTAGTATCAACGTGTAACTCCACTTCTTTTTCGTTATCTCGGCTAGTCACCATTAAAGTAAGGATATTGTAATTCTTAGTGGCTAACGCGTTGCCCACACGCGCGAGAAAGCCCGCTTCATCCTTAGCAACTCGCACCGAAACACTGGTACCACCCTCGTTATACCCAGCAACATTCAAGAAGGCATCGAAAATATCGTTATTCGTAATAATACCCACTAAAGCACCGTCATCAACAACTGGCAACACGCCTACGTTATGTTTACGCATTGTGTAGATTGCGTCTTCTAAAACAACATTGGACGGCGTCGTCAATACATCCTTTTCCATAATATCAGCGACAGTTGTTTTAGTCAGTAAGTAGTTAACCTCATAAACTGATAAACTAGTTGCTTGTGATGGCAACGCCCGCTGAATAATTCCTTCAGTGACAAGCCCAACTAGTTTGCCACCGTCAAGTACCGGTAAACGGTGAATATCGTGCTCTTTCATTAGATCAACGGCATCATTAATTCGCGTCGTTGGTTGTGCCGTAATTAACTTTTTTGTCATAAAATCTGCAACACTCATACTTTTATCCCCCTAAATATGCTTTCTGGACTTCATCATTGGCTAATAATTCCTTACCAGTTCCGGACAAGATAATATTACCCGTGGATAAAACGTAGCCACGATCAGCAATGGATAAGGCTTTAGAAGCATTCTGTTCAATTAATAATACTGTGGTCCCTTGTTTTTTGATTGCCTGAATAATATCAAAGATTTCATTGATAAAAATTGGTGCTAGGCCCATTGAAGGTTCGTCCATCAACAACAACTTCGGTTTGGCCATTAACGCACGGCCCATGGCTAACATTTGCTGCTCACCACCAGATAGCGTTGCGGCGTCCTGATCACGGCGCTCCTTTAGAACAGGGAAACGTTCAAAAACCATAGCGTAATCCGCCTTGACTCCATCGCGATCTTTTCGTAAAAAGGCGCCCATTTGTAAGTTTTCTAAAACGGATAATCCTGGGAAAATATGGCGGCCTTCAGGGACTTGTGAAATTCCATCGGCCACAATTTTTTGTGACTTTTTGTTTTGAATTTCTTTACCTTCATAGATTATTTTACCGCTGGCTGGGCGCATTAAACCAGAGATTGTTTTTAAAATCGTTGTTTTACCAGCACCATTAGCACCGATCAGTGAAACGATTTCGCCTTCATTAACGTCAAAGCTGACGCCCTTAACTGCGTGAATAACGCCATAATTAACGGCCAAATCGCTAACTTGTAGCAGCATTACGCTTCACCTCCCAAGTATGCCTTGATAACCTTTGGATCCTTCTGTACCTCTTCTGGTGTCCCTTCAGCGATCAATTGGCCGTATTCCAAAACGTAAATTCGTTCGGCAACGTTCATAACCAATGACATATCGTGTTCAATTAGTAAAATAGTGATGTGGAATTCTTCTTGAATTTGGCGAATTAGACGCGTTAGGTCCGCAGTTTCCTCAGGATTCATCCCGGCAGCAGGTTCGTCTAAAAAGAGAATCTTCGGCTTGGTTGCTAGTGCACGGACAATTTCCAACCGTCGTTGTGCACCATAAGGCAAGTTTTTTGCTAATTTATCAGCGTCATCTTGCATATCAAAAATTTTCAACAAATCTAACACTTGTTGGTGTAACTCGTCTTCCTTTTTATAGAAAGAAGGCAGGCGAAAGATACTTTCGAAAAAACCCTCTTTATTTTTACTGGTCATGGCAATCAACACGTTATCTTCAACTGACAAACCCTTGAATAAGCGAATATTTTGAAAAGTCCGCGCTAATCCTGCTTGCGCGATCGTATAAGGCTTCTTTTTATTCAAAACCTCTAGCCCAGAATCGGCCTGTAAGGTTACGGTTCCTTCAGTGGGGACAATAACACCAGTTAATAAATTAAACAGCGTCGTTTTACCGGCACCATTTGGTCCAATTAGAGCAACTAACTCGTTATCATCCAAATGCAACGAAACATCGGAGACAGCCGTCAAGCCACCGAAACTTTTCGTTAAGCCCTTAACATCTAGTAAAGTCATTTTAAGCGTCCCCCTTTGCCTTAAGTTTCGTAAAGATGCGGCGAACTGAGAACTCCCACGTACCTAACAATCCAGAAGGCTTAAAGACCATGATTAAAATCAAGGCTAACGAATAAAGTACCATTCTTAAAGTCCCAAAATTTTGTAAAACCATGTCCAATAATCCTAAAACGATCGCGGCTACATAGGTTCCGGTAATACTACCAATACCACCCATAACAACAATGATTAAAATGTTAATTGACTCCATAATACCGAAATCATTAGGTGCAATTGTTTGGATATAGCTGGCGTGTAAGGCACCACCAATTGCGGCAGTTGCTGCACCAAGAACAAAGGCAATAACTTTCCATTTGGTAATATTAACGCCCATGGATTCAGCGGCAATTTCATCTTCACGGACGGACATTACCGCACGACCATCACGACTATGGATAAAGTTAACAATCAGAATTGTCGTTAAACAAACAAAGAGGTAAACTACTGACCAGTTGGCCAGTTGGGGAATGTTGTACAAACCCGCTGGCCCATTTGTGATCTTCAAGTTATTCATAATAATCCGAATAATTTCGGCAACTCCCATTGTTGCAATCGCCAAATAGTCCCCATTTAAACGTAACGTTGGAATCCCAACGATAAGGGCAACTAAGGCGGAAAGTGCCATTCCGGCGATTAAGCCAAGTACCATGCCCCCACCATTTGGTATTGCCTGCGTGATTAGTGCCGATGTATAAGCACCAATCGCCATAAAACCAGCGTGACCTAATGAAAATTGCCCCGAAAAACCAATAATCAAATTAAGGCCAGTCGCCAAAATAATATTAATGCCGATTAAAACTAAAGTAGTTTCAGCAAATTGATCAATGACACCTACCAATTCAAGGACATCAATTAAAATGTAGCCGACAACCATGATGGCAAGCCAGGTCAAATTATATTTCAAATTTTTCTTCATGTTCGGCACCTACACTTTCTCTTTGACGTTCTTGCCCAAAATACCAGCTGGTCGAACTAATAGAATTAAAATCAGAACGGCGTACACAACTGCATCTTTAAAGGCAGAGAACCCAAGTGCTTGAACAGCAGTTTCAATTAAGCCAATTACAAAACCACCAAGAGCAGCACCAGGAATTAGACCAATCCCACCAAGAACTGCGGCAACAAAGGCCTTGATCCCAGGTGTCATGCCCATCAACGGATCAATAGAATTGTAATATAAACCAATCAAAACACCTGCGGCACCAGCCAAGGCTGAACCTAAAGCAAAGGTAAAGGAGATTGTCCGGTCAATATTAATTCCAATTAATTGAGCAGCGTCAGCGTCAACAGAAACGGCGCGCATTGCTTTGCCCATCTTGGTTTCCTTAATAATTAACTGTAATAAAATCATTAAAACAATTGAAACAACCAAAATTAATAACTGAATGTTTGAAATCGTTACTGAACCTAGATGGTACTGTTTAACCGCAATGACTTGCGGAAAACTACGTACATTTGAACTAAATAAGTACGACATTCCATTTTCCAATAAGAATGACACCCCAATTGCAGTGATCAATGCCGCAATTCGTGGTGAATTTCGTAGTGGTCGGTAGGCCAAATATTCAATGATAACCCCTGCTAACGCACAGAATACCATCGCTGAAATTAACGCCGGCCAAAAACTAAAGTGCCACTGATTAATCACGTAATAGCCCCAAAAGGCCCCTAACATATAAATATCGCCATGAGCAAAGTTAATTAACTTGATAATCCCATAAACCATGGTGTAACCAAGTGCTAACAGTGCATAGATACTACCCAGCGATAATCCATTAACTAATTGTTGCAAAACTGTATGCACAGCGCTTCACTTCCATTTCTTTATACTTCCAAAACTAACATAACTTTTAAATTGAGAATGGGCCAAAAGGAGGTTAAATTTCGAGCTTAATTCAACTACTAACTTGGTTATCAAGTAACTAAATTAGCAGTTGAGGTTAAACGGGAAATTTGCCTTTTGGCCCACATCTCAAAGGAAAATTTCAGTACTTTGTTACACTGAACAATCGAATCGTTATTGCTGTATAAAACCAAAACTCAAGTTATTTCTATTTGAAACCTAAACTATCTTTACGCTCCGCTTTATTTAACGGAGGTAGCCTGAACTTCTTCACCATTTTCAACTTTTGCAATGATAACTGGCTTTTGTGGATTATGTTTCTTATCCATCGTAATCGTGCCCGTAACACCCTTAAAGTTCTTTAAGTTAGATAATCCAGTGGCAATCTTCGTCGAATCAGCTGACTTTTCATTTTCAATTGCATCTTTAATCATGTAAGTTGCATCGTAAGCTAAAGCATCAAATGTACCGGCCTGTTCATTATACTTAGCCTTGTATGCTTTCATATAAGCCGTTGCTTTAGCATTATTGGTAGCCTTAGGATCAAAATGTGTTGTGTAGTAAATATTGCTTGCATTCTTCTTACCCGCAATTTGAACTAATTTAGGATCGGCGAAACCATCAGCACCAACAATTGGTTGAGTGATTCCCATTTGCCGAGCCTGTTTAACAATTAAACCAGCTTCAGAGTAATAACCTGGAACGAACAATGCATCAAACTTCTTACCCTTCAGCTTAGTCAACAAGGTATTGAAATCTTTGTCACCGGCCTGATAATACTGAACTTGAACAACTTGGCCCTTAAATTCTTTCTTGAAGGCCTTCGTTAATCCCTGAGCGTAATCAGTCGACTTATCGGCTAAAATGGCAACTCGCTTTAATTTCATATTACTGTAAACGTATTTAGCTAATGCCTTACCTTGATAACTATCCTCGAAACATGAACGGAACATATACGGTTGGACTTTGCCGTTCTTTTGGACTGTCAAGGAGTCTTGCGTACCACCTGGTGTAATTAACGGAACCTTTGCCTTAGTGTAATTAGGTAAGGCAGCCAAATCGGCACCGGAAGTGATCGGGCCAACTGAGGCAACCACTTTACTTTGTGTTGCCAGATTGGAAGCAACTGACGCAACTTGCGAATTATCGGACTTATTATCCTTTTGAACTAATTGAAGTTTTAACTTTTTACCGTTAACTTTGACCCCACCATCTTTGTTAATCTGTGAGACGGCAAGTTCGGTCCCACGCTGCATTGCTTGCCCATAAGCCGCAGCAGCGCCAGAAAGCTCAAAGTTACCACCAATCTTAATTGTATTACCGGACTGTTTGTTGCCACCATTAGTGGCGCTACTGCTACATCCGGCCAATAATAATGACCCAGCCAACATGACTGTTCCCAGTACAGTTGCTAATTTCTTCCCGCGCATAAGCCCATCTCCTAAGTAAATTTAATTCTAATCTGTTTTTAATAAACTAACATAACAAATTAGAGGCGTCAACGTTTTCTAGGCAAAAAAGCGGCCTGGTAACGGATACATTTAGCTGTAAATGCTATTATTACAGGACTTATTATAGCAATCGAGGCCGGCATAACAGTAATCTGTTGTTTACAAAATAAGAATTTACACTTTTTTCGCATTTTAAACTCATTTAAAACTAATTTAATTCCAATTTTGCGTTTTCCCTTGTTCTTAATTATTTTTAAGCCAAGCTTATTAATTGCTCATTTTATTTCGAATAGGCTATGCTTGCGTAAAAGGTTTAATAACTATCGAGTTTTAGAAAGGCGGTTAGATTCTATTCCGCAATTGAGGATTATTACTGACTTCGCTGACGATCGGACTAAGATGAACCAAAATCCGAATTGCAGCCAAGTACGCAAATAGGCCTAATGCGCCATCCGTTGACCATTCAACTGCTAATTCGCAATTATGGTTAATTATTTGTCAAGTACGCAAATAATTTTTGCTGCTGCGAATGTTGTCCGTGCTTGTGGCAAAAAGTTAAGGATCCCAGTTATGAAGCCCGTAACGCAATTCGTCTCGGTCTCCGCAAGTAGCTGCTTTTCAACCATGTTTATACTAAATTAGCCAGGTAAAGGTATTTTCCAAATACGAACTTAGGAGGGCTTACAATGCAAATTAACCGTTACGGCAAACCCTATGCTACTATTGGGACACCACCAGAAGTGGGTGAGCCACTACCAAACTTCACGTTAAAAAGTGCAAACGAAAAAACGCGGATAACGACAAAGGATTTATTGGGAAAACCATTACTAATAAGCGTGGTCCCAAATATTAATACCCGGGTTTGTACAACACAAACCATCCAATTTAATCGTGCCAGTGATCTAGTCACGGCGGCACGCTTTGTCACTATCTCAACAAACACTTGTGCCGAACAACTTGATTGGTGCGGAATTAAGGGCGTTACTAGTATGGAAATGCTGTCTGATGCTGATGCTTCGTTTGGCGAGGCAATGGCACTTTACATGCCCACCAACGCAACGCTTGCACGTGCCGTCTTCATCGTTGCTCCTAGTGGAAAAATTATCTACCGTGAATTTATGACCGAACAAACTAACGAACCAGACTATTTGGCGGCGTTAAATTTCATTCGCAAATTTTGCGCGCTTAATCATTTAAGGTAAAAAATAACGACCTAAGGCTTTTGCTAGCCTTTAGATCGTTATTTTTTAGGTCGAATTTGGAAACTATTTTTACTAAGGGAGTGAGACAAAAATCGATTTTGGATTTAATGCGTAACGTAAGCTAGTAATAATCCTTAAAATCTAATCTTTTTTTCGATTACTTTTAGGTAACCAGATAAAGCTAACATCTACCAATGTAATTAAAATAATTAATAGCGCTAATTTTTTTGCGCTGAAAAGTGGTTGTTGCCATTTATTTTCTGCCTTAAACAGCAAGTACTGGTGATGCCACTTATTTTGATTAAGTGGTTTGGCAGCGGGCACCGCATTATAGCTACGACTATCTAAAATTGCTAATTTAATTGTTTTGTGACTGCGATTGTATAAAGTTAGTTTATAAGTACCTGCCTTAAACTTGTGTTGACTGCTCCAGCTAGTTGCTTTGGCCTTAAGTCGCCAACTAGTTGTCCCGCGAGCCACGTGAGCACTGATATTTTTAGTGCCATTTTTACGCGGATTTTGAATACTAATTGCATTAGCCGCCTTAGATAGCCAAATCCGTTGTGTCACTTGGTGCCCCGGCTTAAGAACATAATTACCGTAATCTTTTGTTTGCTGAACTACCGGCTCACTCTGTGTTACTGGCGCTTCGACGAATCGGCGCGCACTTAACATACCGATTGCCGCAACCGCAACGAGTAAGAGGCTTAAACCTGTTTTAAATAATCTCTTCTGCCGAATAAGTTTCGGTCCAACCAAATCTTCAAACGACAATGCTGCTAATTGTTTCAAGCCGAAGGTAGCCAGCACTAGTAATAACGGGAAAACTAGTAAGACATAGCGAGCCTCGGCCTCCCAAAACAATAAATGAAAACTAAATACACCCAAAATAGTTAGAATAATAAATTTCATTTCTAAATCTAATTGTTTGGGTAGCACACTAAAACCAATAACAGCAATCACGCTGAGTCCTAAAATAGCAACGTAAATAACTTGGTTTAACGAACTAATTAATAGCTTATTAGAGCCGTACAGATACTGGAATAATTTGCTGTAGGAGTGGGCCTGATTAATTGTCTCGGTGGCATCCAAATTGCCATCTGACCACATCAAATTAAGTTTATTTAGTAAGTGACCGGCAAGTCCGGCTACCCCTTTACTCCGGACACGCGCTTTAATTGTTGTCACTGCTAATGTCTGCTTCTTGGCGTACGTTGACTGTTTTTGAATCATCCCTGTATCAGCATGGCTACTTGAGCCCTGTGTCCCGTAATTCAGGCCCATCATTGTCCAAGTGAGTAAAGGCATTTTTTTGCTTTGTGGCTGCTCATAGCCAACGCTGGCCTCCAAATGTGGTGTTGCCACAACGCCAACGCCAAAAAGAACTAAAAGTAGCGCAATGGCGGCAAAAGTTTTTCGCCAGCCTTGTCGATAATGATCACCAAGTAAGACTAAGAGCGTTGCAATAAGTAACACACCATTATTACCTTTTAACCAAAACCCAAGCCAAAGTTCAATTCCTAATATAATCAGTAAAATCCAACCACGCTTATCCGCTTTAAAATAACGCTCCAAAAGCCATAAGGTTAATACTGGAAATAAAAGAGCAACCCCATCTGTATAGAAAAATAACGCGTAACCATAAAATGGAAAATACATTGCCGCAAGTACTAATAAAATTAGTGCATAGGTCTGACCCCACCGGTGGCTAACCCACGACCAAAGTAAACCAATTGTCAGATCAATCCAGGCAAACATTACTAAATTCAACCCAAGCCAACCATTAATATGTAACACCTTAAATACTGCTAATAAACCATATTCCACCATTGTAATTGGCACATTATTTTGAGCCAACTCATGAAAATAGGGAATCCAGTGGCGTGAACCATTAAGTAGATTAACTGCCTGGAAGCGAATATCCATGCCATCATAGATATTGTCACCAATAATCCGAAAGGCCAAAAAGAGCTGCACACCAATGCTAATTAATACCACAAACCAACCAATCAACTGAATTAGTCGTTGATTTTGCTGGTTTAGCCACCGAATTAATCGAACCAAAACACCAATCAATGCCACTACACTTAACAAAATTAACAGTGGTCCAAAACGCAGCACGTGATGGAACGCATCAGGGATTTCCGCTAAGGCAACTACACTAATCATGGTGAGCAAAAATCCAGTTAAACCTAACAAAAATGGCCAAACTATTTTTTTATCTTTCAATTTTTCACCGTCCCAACAATAACCACCGATCAACAAAGCTCAATTTACTTAAAAGATACGTCAATAAATAACTGATAACGATTAGACAACCCCAAAGAGCAAACGTCTGTTGTGTTAACGTCATACCAGCAAACCAACCTAACTTTTCAATCACTAATTGGACCATTCGGTGAATCAGAAAGACGCCTAGAGAAAGCTGTGCCGTTGTGTAAAAACAGCGCCGCAACCAAATTGGTGCGATTTTCCAGCGACTACCCCAAGCAACTATAGCAGCAGCACACGGCAACAAAAGAATGTATTCATAGGGCATGTTTAGCTGACCACCATTAAAGCGGGTATAATCCGTAAATTGAAAAGCATACTGCGTATACATAATTAACCCAGTCGTTATTACCGTAAAGAGTCCTAGCAGACTAGTTCGCCATTTTTGAAATGCACCAGTACGGATCAAATAACCGGCAAAAAAATAGGTTGCGCTACGAGCGCCAAAATAGGAAAGATCAAGCTGCGATGCAGAGAATCCCACCTTACCAGCCGCATTTAAAAATAAGTTAATTGTTGGAATCAACATTGTCTGACTGATTACTAACAAATAAATTGCCCACAGTCCCCGCCGCGGAAATTGATGAATTGCCCGGGAAATAAATGGGATTGCCAAGTATAACCCAAGAATTGCCGGCATAAACCAAGCATTCCACATGAAATTACCTAAATTATTAGGATTACCATTTTGCCGGGAAATGAACGTTAAATCTTCCAACACTTGCAGAATACCTGTTGGTCGTTTCAGTAAAAGTTTGAGAAATACATCATAGATCAACACCCAAGCAGTAAAGGCAATAGCCATCGGCAACACTTTTTGGCGGTAGAATCGCTGAATAGCTTGCTTATCTGAGTAAGTTCGGTCTAACAACAAATAACCCGATAAAATGAAGAAAATTGGCACACCAATATGCCCTAACGCAACTAACATTGAATTAATTATTTGTCCCGTTGGTGAAAAACGTTGAAACGAAATATGTGCGGGAACTGCGTGACTAAAAACGGCCAACAATATTGCTAAGGTACGCACGGCATCCAGACCTGGATTACGTTTTAAAATTTTTGCTTCGGTTATCACGCTAACCGCCTCTTTTCGCCGTCACGATATTCTTTAAAGCAAAACAAACCTACCATAAGTAAGAAAATTAACGTGTTAATAATACCACCTAATCGGATAAGATGAACGTAACGAAGCGGTTGCATATTCAAATAAACAGCTAAGTAAAAGCCAGCCTGATTAATAAACGTCGCTAACGTCAAAACAGCGTACCAACTTAAATCTCGATTCGTCAAAGTCGCCTTATTCGCTGAAGTTAGTAAAAGTAAAATAATAAAGGCCAACATGCTTAATTGGTAGCGTTCATGCTGCAACATGGTGAAAAAGAAAATTAGACCACTATAAATTGCACCTACATACTCTAGGCCAATTGCACGAACACGCTTTGTTGCCACTAGCCAATACCAAACACATAAAGCAAGTACAATCAAAACAAGAATTAGCGTATTTAGATGGCCGTACGTTAACCGGCTCTATACTTTTTCCTGTTGATAGTTTACAAATGGTAAACTATTAACAGGATTTTTTGTGCCTTTGAATTTACAATTTAAGGACAGAAAAAGAGCTCACAGCCCTCATCCAAAAAATCCACCCACTACAGTATCATTTGAAAGGATATGAGAAAACCGTGAACCCTATAGACAATCATATAAAATTTGCGCTCAGTATTAAAGAC
>NZ_RHNQ01000051.1 GCF_003946275.1 Loigolactobacillus backii | reverse complement strand
CTTTTTTATTTTTCTGATTTTCAAAACAGACAAAAAACCGGTATTAGTTATTCACCAATACCAGAAAGTGTAGACCCCTTTTTTTTTGAGTCTAGTTTGTGTTAAAATTAAGGGCAGTGTTTTAGAAAGTGAGGGGTTATCATGCACGTTCAAGACGTAGAATTGGTAATTAGTGCGGTAGCGCAAAGTCAGTATCCAGACGATACATTACCTGAAATTGCATTAACAGGACGATCTAATGTGGGTAAGTCGTCTTTAATCAATAAATTAATTAATCGCCGTAAAATGGCGCGAACTTCTGGGACACCAGGTAAAACACAGACGTTAAACTTTTATCGTTTGGATGAAAAGTTATATTTTGTTGATTTGCCAGGCTATGGTTACGCAAAAGTATCAAAAAAAGATCGCGAAAAATTTAGTCACATCATTGAAACTTATTTACAAACGCGAACTAAATTAAAAGGGGTCATTTCATTGATTGATGTCCGCCACGAACCATCTGAAGATGATAAGGCAATGTATAACTACCTTAAATATTATGGTATTCCGGTTTTAGTTGTGGCAACTAAAGGGGACAAGGTTTCGCGGGGTAAGTGGAATCAGCGGGAAAGTCAGTTAAAAAAAGCACTTGATTTAAATCAAACTGATGATTTTGTTATTTTTTCTAGTCAGACTGGGATTGGAGCCGATAAAATTTGGCAGTGGGTCGGCGAACAGACGGAAGTGGAGGTAGACTAATGGAGTTTAATGAATACCAAAAACTAGCTAATCGAACATTACTTGGTAATGAACAGGTTCTAACTAATTGCGCCTTAGGGTTGGCTAGTGAGAGTGGTGAAGTGATTGATTTAATCAAACAATATACCTTTCACGGTGAGGAATTAAATCAAGAAGAGTTAGTCAAAGAGATGGGTGACGTTTTATGGTACTTGTCACAAATTGCTCAGTGGGCCGATATTCCCTTTGAAGATATTGCTAAGGATAATATTACTAAACTAAACGCACGGTATAAAAAAGATTGATGGTAGTCTAATTAGTTATTAGAAAAAATAAAATAAGTGGCTTGAAGTGGCCCCCAGTATTGGAGTTTAGTCAAATCCCAGGAGGGTCATTTCTGCCGCTTATTTTTTATTACGCTAGAACGTGCGCTAAAAGTCTAGGTTTACGTGCCTTGCGGGAGTGTTTGGAAAAGCACAGGAAGTTGCGTTTTCAAACACGATTACGGCTAATTCAATAACCATACTATAATTATTGGCCTGGCCAACGTCGCACAGTAGGCTCCAAAACGATTTTTGCCCCATTTCTATTTTTCTAGCCAACCGCCATCAATGGGAATAACGGCACCATGGATATAATCGGCTTCAGAGCTGGCCAAGAAGCGACTTAAATTGGCAACTTCTTCTGGTTTGGCCCAACGCTTTGCTGGTGTTTGTTCGGCCACTGATTTGGCCATGGTACCAGCACCAGTAAAATCGGCCTGGTTCATTGGTGTATCAATTGCTCCTGGGGCGATACAATTGGCCTGAATGCCCACGGCCGCGTAATCATAGTCTAATTGCTTAGTGTAACCAATAATGGCGTGTTTAGCGGCCGTATAAGCGGCACCACCACCACCAGCGACTAAACCAGCAATTGAGGCCATATTTACGAAGACACCAAATTGATGTTCCAGCATTTGGGGTAGTACCTGGTTAGTTAATAAAAATTGGCTTTTTAGATTAGTTAACATGACGTTATCCCAATCTTGACTTGTTGTTGCCAGTGTTGGGGCATAATGATCTAAAATTCCTGCAGTGTTAAACAAGCTATCGATATAGCACGTCTGCAGTATTTGTTGAACTGTTAGTTGTAGTTCACTCTCAAGCCGCAGATCGCATGGATAGTAGGTCAACTGTTGCGGGTATTTGTGTTGCAATGATTGGAATGACGCATTATCTTGTTGGTCGATGGCGTAGACGTGGACGCCAAGTGTTAATAGTAGCTTGACTTGGGCCAAACCAATTCCAGAAGCGGCCCCAGTGACGATAATGTGGCGTTGGGGCCAATCGAGGTAACTTCTCATTCGACTAATTGCCAATCATCGGCCAGAACATCGCAGGAAGTTGGTTGGAACATTGAAAGTGTAGGGGCCTCATTTGTTTTAATTAATAAGTAAGGATTTATTTCTTCACCTTGATATTGATCGTGACTCACCTCAAAAATATATAATTCTGAACCACCCCAGCCCGTGCGAATTGCTTTTTTGCCTTGTTTAATTTTGGGCAAGATTTCTTCAAATGTCATTTTTTACCTCCAAATAAAATTGCTAAAAAATAGTGCGGAATTAAGGTTGATGTAAATTACCTTTAATCCCGCACTTATTATATCATTGTAGATTTTAATACAACTAAATTTTTATATTGAGACCAAATTATTTTTTAGAAGTTGGTTTTTTTTGCTTATCTTTTTTTTGCGGTTTTGGCTTATCTTCAACGGGTACTTTGGGATCAATAGCGAATTTATCGAAGAGTTCGTTTAGACTATTATCTTGTTTAATGGTTAAACCCATGAACATCATCCTTTCTGATTTACTTTCATTGTAACAAATTTTGCCGAAAATACTACTATTTAGCTAGATCACAAAGCCGGGTTGAATATATTAATAATTTTATGCATTAATTAGATTATTTTGGCAAAAGTATTGCATAAAAAATCATTTATGGTTATAATCGAATCATTGATTAAAAAGATTGGAAGAGGAGCGCGTATGAAAAAATTTTTTGTTTGGCTTAGCCTTGTGCTAGGGCTCATCGTAACGCTAGCTGGAATCAGTGCTCAGCCTGCTCAAGCGGCCGATAACTCATTGGCCCGGGTTAAGGAAAAGGGAACTTTAGTGATGGGGACTAGTCCTGATTACCCACCTTATGAATTCTTAGTTAATCGTAATGGTAAGGAACGTGTCGTTGGGATGGACGTCGACATTGCCAAAAAGATTGCTAAGGATTTAGGCGTGAAGTTAGTCATCAAACAAATGAGTTTTGACTCATTGTTAGTTGCCTTAGAAACGAATAAGGTTGATATGGTTGTCTCAGGAATGTCACCGACACCTGCTCGGGAAAAGAGTGTTGATTTTTCTAAGGTTTATTATAAAGGTGGTCAATCCATTTTAATTAATAAAACGGATAAGGGACTTTACCACGACAAGAATTCATTTATCAATAAGGCCGTGGGGGCACAAACCGGAAGTATTCAATACAGCCTTGGAAAAAAGCAAATTAAAAATTCAACAGTTAAAGGCCTCGACAAGATTAGTGATTTAATTCTGGCCTTAAAGAGTCATAAAGTTGAAGGGGTTATTATGGAAAAGCCTTCAGCTCAGGCCTACGTTGATAATGATAAGAGCCTCACCATGATTAACGGGAATTTCAACCTTGGCAAAGGTGAAAATGATACCGCAATTGGTTTCCGTAAGGGATCAACATCATTAGTTAATGAAGTTAATAAATCCGTTGATCAGATTGATAAACAAGACTTAACCAAGGATTATTTAAAAGATGCTGGTTCTTACATGAAGACCAATACCCATAACACAACTATGTGGCATTATGCTGGTTACTTTGCTAAAGGGGTTGGCTACACATTACTCATCACCGTAATTAGTGTCTTCTTTGGTATTTTACTGGGAATAATTTTTGCTTTAATGCGTTTAAGTAAAAATAAGTTGTTACATGGTTTAGGCGTTGCCTACATTGAATTTGTTCGGGGCACACCATTAATGATTCAGGTTATGTTTGTTTACTTTGGGATTGGCCTGTTTATTAATATTCCGGCTTTGACTTCTGGTATTATTGCCGTATCGCTGAATTCGGCGGCCTACGTTGCCGAAATTATTCGGGGCGGGATTAATTCGGTTGCTAAGGGGCAAACCGAAGCTGCGCGTAGTTTAGGGCTTAGTAATACCCAGACCTTCCGGAGTGTCGTCTTCCCCCAGGCATTGAAGAATATTTGGCCGGCATTAGGTAATGAGTTTGTTTCGCTAATTAAGGAAAGTTCGATTGTTTCCATTATTGGGGTTACCGATTTAATTTATCAATTAAAAGCCGTTCAAACTGCGACCTATAAGGGTGTTGCACCGATTATTGTTGCGATGATCTTATACTTCATTATGACCTTTAGTTTGTCGAAAGTACTGAACCATTACGAGAGGAGCATGCGTCATGACTGATATGATAAAAATTGAGGACTTGAGCAAGAAATTTGGTGATACCGAGGTTTTAAAGGGTCTTAACGGTAGCGTCAGTAAGGGTCAAGTAATTTGTGTCATTGGACCATCTGGTGGCGGTAAAAGTACCTTTCTACGGTGCCTAAACTTATTGGAAAAACCAACTAGTGGTAAAGTTACTTTTGAAAGTAATGAATTAACTGCTTTAAATGAAACCCAATTAAATGAATTACGGGAAAAAATGGGAATGGTTTTTCAAAGCTTTAATCTATTTGCCAACATGACGGTTATTGAAAACGTTAAGTTGGCGCTAGTTAAGGTTAAAAATATGAGTGATGATGAGGCAAATAAGTTGGCGTTAAGCCTTCTGGATCAAGTTGGCTTACAGGAAAAGGCGGATGCTTACCCGGCAAGCCTATCCGGTGGTCAACAGCAGCGGGTAGCAATTGCGCGTGCCTTGGCAATGAATCCTGATGTAATGCTTTTCGATGAACCAACTTCCGCGCTTGATCCAGAAATGGTTGGCGAAGTTCTGAAGGTTATGCAGGATTTAGCCAACGATGGGATGACGATGGTTGTAGTGACGCACGAAATGGGCTTTGCTAAAAATGTTGCTGATCAAGTTTGGTTCATGGACGGTGGTGTTTTTGCCGAAAAAGGAACACCGGAACAAATTTTTGAGCATCCTAAGAATGACCGAACTAAAGATTTTTTGGCAAAAATATTAGAGGCTTAAAGCAGCAAGTAACTGGAACAGAAGTTGTTTTTGGCGCATGTTCTAACGTAACGATCAGAAATAGTAAGCGGTCAGGACAAAAGTCCTGGCCGCTTACTATTTTGATTAAATTCAAATTAAGGACGTTTTTTAGGCCAGTAACTTGCAAAATACGTTATTCGCGCTAAACTATTATAGCGAACATCTGTGCGAAATTAATTGCGGAATAAATAGAAAGGATGTTTTGGATGGCTTCAGAATATCTTGAACATAAGTTGGCATTATTGCCGCCGTTACCAGGTTGCTACTTAATGAAAGATGAAGACGGCCATATTATTTACGTTGGTAAAGCCAAAAATTTAAAAAATCGTGTTCGTTCTTATTTTAAAAGCAGCCACGAGGGCAAAACGGCACGTTTAGTTGAAACAATTCGTGATTTTGAAACGATTATTACCTCAACGGATAAAGAAGCCTTTTTACTTGAAATCACCTTAATTCAAAAACACCAACCGTACTTTAATATTAAGTTAAAAAGAGGGACGGGTTATCCGTATATTAAGATTACCAATGAGCGTGACCCTCATATGTTGATTACTGGCGAAATAAAGAAGGATGGCGGTTATTATTTTGGGCCGTACCCTAATGTTTATGCTGCCGACGAAACGTTACATTTTTTGCAAAAAGTCTATCCATTGCGGCGGTGTTCTGGCCGCCAAAAACGCCCTTGCTTGTACTACCACATGGGTCAGTGTCTTGGCGCCTGTTTCCGGGAGGTCCCTGTAGAAGAATATCAAGCGCAAATTAAGCGAATTAAAAGCTTTTTAAACGGTAATGTTGCAACGGTAAAACGTGAACTACAACAGCAAATGACGGCCGCTGCCACCGAGCTAAAGTTTGAACGAGCGGCGGAATTAAGGGATCAATTAAAATATATTGAGGCAACAGTGGAAAAGCAGAAAATTATTTCCAATGATAATACACCTCGGGATATTTTTGGTTATTACATGGATAAGGGTTGGTTGTCAGTTCAGGTCTTCTTCATTCGCCAGGCGCGCCTAATGAAACGAGAGAAGCGGCTATTTCCTTGTGTTAATACCCCTGAGGAAGAATTAGAAAGTTTTATATTACAGTTTTACAATCGAAAAAATAAAGTACTACCACGAGAAATATTGGTTCCTAAGGGCATTAATCAAAAGGTATTAGCCGACATCCTAAAAGTTCCGGTACGAACACCGCAGCGTGGTCAGAAGCGTGATTTAATGGATATGGCCAACAATAATAGTCGTCTAGTTTTAGAAGAAAAGTTTCGTTTAATGGAATTGGACAATTCACATTCAGTTGGTGCTGTTCAGGAGTTAGTGGATGTCTTACACATTGAATCGGCTCACAGGATTGAGGCCTTTGATCATTCGCATATTCAGGGGACGGATCCAGTTTCAGCAATGGTTTGTTACATTGATGGTAAGCCGGCCAAAAAAGAGTACCGTAAATACAAGTTGAAAAATGGTGATGGCGGGAACGAGGCCGAGAATACCCAAGAAGTAATCCGCCGACGTTATAGTCGCTTATTAAAAGAGGGTCGTGATTTACCAGACCTTATTCTAATGGATGGTGGTGAAATTGAATTACACGCCGCAAAGGAAGTTTTAGAGGATGAACTTGATATCGATATTCCAATTGCTGGGATGGTAAAAAACCAACACCATAAAACGGCCTCGTTGATGTTTGGTCCGCAGGATAAAAAACTTGATCTTGATCCTAAAAGTGAAGGCTTTTATCTGTTACAACGGATTCAAGATGAAGTCCACCGTTTTGCAATTACCTTTCACCGGCAATTACGAGGTAAGCATTCCCTAAGTTCGCAGTTAGATGTTATTCAAGGTGTTGGGCCAAAAACGCGAACTAAACTGCTCAAAGAATTTGGCTCATTAAAAAAAATCAAGTTAGCGTCGGTGCCGGAACTGCAGAAAATTGGCATTTCAAAAACGGTTGCCCAGACAATTAAACTATCGCTACAGTAATCGGGAAAGTGGTTGATTAGCAGTGTTTAAACAAGTGATATTAACAGCTGGGTTAAATTGTTTATTAATAATTATTGTCCCAACGATTTTTGCAATGATATTAACTTTCTTTAATCGTAGCAGTAAGCAAATGTTGGTTAGTCGATTTGGTTTTCGTAGTCAAATTTATTTTGGTTGGCTTGGAATTATTAGTCATGAGTTAAGCCATTTGTTAGTGGCCAAACTATTTCATCATCAAATCATGAGTGTCAAATTGGTTAGTTTACGGCCAACGGATGCAACTTTGGGCCACGTGGAGCACCAGTATAATGCCAAAAGTTGGTACCAAAATTTAGGTAACTTTTTTATTGGAATTGCGCCAATCTATGGTTGTAGTTTAATTTTACTAGGTCTTGCTAGTCTCATTTATCCAGAGCTTTGGTCATTATTGCGACTTGACTGGACGGTGTTAGATTTCACCCAACTACACCAATTATTATGGAAAATTATTAGTCACGGACAGTATGCACCTTGGAAATTACTTGTTTATTTTTTATTGGCGACGCAAATTGTATTTGGTGGTTTTGACCTTAGTCGCCAGGATTTTCAAGGAAGCTTGCGGGGCCTATTACCCTTAGTTCTTGTTCTTAGTTTGTTAGCCCTTGGAGCAGTGCTGGTTCAACTGCCGCTTGTTGCGATTTTAACTAAGGTAACGTTAATTTTTGGAACTTTACTAGGCTATGCCGTCATTCTAAGCTTTTTCTATTGGCTGCTTTTACGGTTGATTACGCGCTAAAGTGACGATGGTGAAAATATTTGGTGCACAAAAAAAGTTGGAAAACTTATTTTTCCAACTTTTTTTATATTTAAGCTTAATTAGTCTTTTTAACTGGTTTCCATAAACCGAGGATAGTACCCGCAACAATAGCGCCAATGGCTACTGATAGTAGGTAGAAAACCCAGTGACTAGCTAATGGTGTTACCCACAGACCACCGTGGGGAGCAGGAACACTGACGTGCCATAATTGGCTGAGGCCACCGCCAAGTGCGGCACCGATAACGCTAGAAGTAATAACGTGTAGAGGATCTGAGGCAGCAAATGGAATTGCCCCTTCAGTGATAAAGGAAATACCAAGAACGTAATTAGAAATACCAGCTTTACGTTCGTCTGGTGTAAATTTATCACCCCAGAAGGTGGTTGCAATGGCCGTTGCCAGTGGTGGTACCATTCCACCAACCATAACGGCGGCCATCATCTTACCATCACCAGTGGCACTGTAAACACCGATTGCAGTTGTATAAGCCGCCTTATTAAAGGGACCGCCCATATCAATCGCCATCATACCACCGAGAACAGCACCGAGAACAACGGCGTTACCAGTTCCCATACTCTTTAAGAAGCTAGTTAAAGCATGATTAATGACTGCAAAGACTGGATCAACCGCGAAGAACATAATGGCACCAACAATTAAGAGTCCAAGAATCGGGTAAAGAATCATTGGTTTTAAGCCATCCAGTGACTTCGGCATATTCCGAAAAACATGCTTTAACCAAACAATGACGTAGCCGGCAATAAAACCAGCAGCAATCCCACCTAAGAAGCCGGCAACACTTGTTGTCTTAACAACACTTGCGGCAGCAGTATTGGCCATGAAACCACCAACAAAGCCGGGCATTAAGGCCGGCCGATCACCAATTGACTCAGCAATGTATGCGGCCAAAACTGGCACCAAGAAGCCAAAGGCCCAAGTACCAATCCCATTTAGAAAAGTGAAGGTCACGGATTTTGGACCAACGGATTGTTCAACCATAAAGGAAATGGCCATTAAAATCCCACCGCCAACGACGAACGGTAACATATTTGAAATACCATTCATTAGGCTGGCATAGATTGTACTCCAAGCCGATTTGCGCTCACCGGAATCATCATTGCCAACTTCGGCGTTTCCGCTAGCGTGGAAAATTGCTCCTTTATCAGCAAGTGTTTCGTTAATCAATTCCTCAGGTTTTTTAATCCCGTCAATAACTGGTCGATTTAGTAAATGTTTGCCATCAAAACGATCCATGGCAACTTTTTTGTCGGCAGTAATAATAACACCTTTAGCACGTTCAATATCATTGGTTGTTAGGCGGTGTTTAACACCTTCAGAGCCATTGGTTTCAACCTTGATGTCAACGCCCATTGCTTCTGCTTGCTTCTTTAAAGCGGCTTCGGCCATATAAGTGTGTGCGATACCAGTTGGACAAGCGGAAACGGCAACGATAAATGGCCGTTCACTAGTAGAAGTTGTTGGTTGAACTTGTGTTGTCTTTTGGGCCTCTGCATCAGCTTCTTGTTTGTCTTTTGCTTCTTTGGCAGTTTGAGCGTCCGCAAATAATTGTTGTACATCATCCGGTGTTTGGGCTTTTTTCAGAGCGGCCACTAAATCAGGATTAATCAATAAACTGGATAGGGCGGCTAGGGCCTGCAAATGAGTATTATTTGCGCCTTCAGGGGCAGCAATCATAAAGAATAATTGAACTGGTTGGCCATCTAAAGCGTCAAAATCAATTCCCGCATTACTTTTTGCAAATAAAACCGTTGCTCGGGTAACGACCTTATTCTTAGCGTGGGGCATTGCAATACCATCGCCAATCCCCGTGGTTGATTCGGCTTCGCGCTTTAAAATATCTTGTTTATACAGTTTTTCATCCGTAATAATACCGTGTTCGTAGTACTGATGAACCATTTCATTAATGGCTTCAACTTTTGTTGTTGCCTTCAGGTCCATTATCATGACACCTTTTAGTAAAAGTTCACGAATATCCATGTTTGGCACTCCTTTTTAGTCGTCACTAATTGGTGGCGTAATTATCTAGCTTTTGTTTTATAAGTTAATTGTTGGATTATAAGGATTGGTCCGATGTGAAATGGGCGCACCTTTTTTAAGCATAGGGTGTAATCTTAATTGTTTGCTTAACTTCGCTAATTTTAGCCTGATCGGCCAAATCTTCAGAAAAGGCCGTTGCGCTTCCACAAGCCAAACCAGTTTTGAAGCTGGCCAAGGGATCTTGTGTTTGACTGTAGGTACCAACAAAACCGGCAATCATTGAATCACCAGCACCAACTGAATTTTTGACGGTTCCTTTGGGGGCAGTTGATTTATAAACAGCCTTGGGTGTGATTAGAAAAGCACCTGCACCGGCCATTGAAACTAAAACATTCTGGGCACCGAGGGCTAGTAATTTGCGCCCGTACGTAACAATGGCTTCATCATCAGCTAAGGTCACGTTGAAAAGTGCGGCTAATTCATGATGATTAGGTTTAACCACTAAAGGATGCGCGGCCAGTGTGTCTAATAGCGCCTGGCCTGTAGTATCAATCACAAATTCCGCACCTTGTTGTTGAATTAATGGAATCAAATCATGATAAAAACTAACGGGAAGACTGGGAACTAGGCTGCCGGACATCACAACAACGTCGCCGGGTTTTAATTGTTGAAATTGGGCCTTGAAACTAGCAACGGCCGCCGGTGAGATGGTTGGTCCTTGACCGTTTATCTCAGTTTCTTCCGCAGCCTTAATTTTGACGTTGATCCGGGTGTCATCGCTAACGGAAGTAAAGGCGGTCTGTAATTTTTCATGGGCAAGGTAATGTTTAACAAAGTCGCCAGTAAAGCCACCTAGAAAGCCCCAGGCCACACTAGGAATATTAAGTTGTTGTAAAATCCGCGAAACATTAATTCCCTTGCCGCCTGGTAATTTGGTGTCGTAGGACATTCGATTAACCTGGCCTAATGTGACCTTAGGTAATTGAACGATGTAATCAATTGATGGATTCACCGTAATGGTATAAATCATTTTGTAACCTCCTGTACGGTTGTTTGTTTTTGGAAATTGAGCCGATCTTTTTGACTAATATGATCAGTGATGATGGTACCCTGGGCCAGATCGGAAATCTTGGCGAAGGAAACTTGATTGAACTTAGTGTGATCCGCTAAAAAAAAGGTACTAGCCGCTTGCTGTAATGCCGTACGTTTAACAGCGGCCTCATCAGGATCGGGTGTTGTGTAGCCAAAACGAAGGTGAATGCCGTTGGTACCCAGGAAGGCCTTATTAAAGCGGTATTCCTTTAAGGTAGCAACACTTTCAGAGCCGATAATCGCCTTGGTGACATTTTTAAGTTGGCCCCCTAAAAGAAAACAGCGAATATCATAATCGGCCAGCAATGATGCATGATTAACACCGTTAGTAACGACAGTTAAATTTAAACTTTTTTTTAGGTAAGGAATCATTGCTAAAGTCGTTGTGCCAGCATCCAGGAAAATAACGTCGCGCGGTTTTAAAGTGTTTGTTGCTAAACGGGCAATTTGATCTTTTTCGTGAACACTCTGGTTAGACTTTTCACTAACCGCAAGTTCGGTTTGCAACGTTGCCGCACGTTTGGCGCCACCATGAACCCGAACTAAAAACCCAGCCTGTTCCAAAATTTGTAGATCACGGCGAATAGTTGACTCAGATGCAGCCGTTTGGGTTATCAAGTCCTGTGATTTAACAATATCGTGCTGGCTTAACGTCGTTAAAATATATTGGTGCCGTTCCTCTGTAAGCATTTTCTCACCCCTGCAAAATTTAATTTACCACCAAAATCATTCAAAATCAATCTTTTTTGTTCATAAACGTTCAAAAACATTTAAAACAGTCAATAACGAAGTGTACATATGTTTCGTTTTCTATGGACAAATAGCCGTATTTTCTTTACAATGGGAAAGATACAAACATAGGAAGGGAGGGGCTATAACTTGTTTATTGATCAAGTTAAGATTACGGCGCGCGCTGGTAAAGGCGGCGATGGTATGGTGGCTTTCCGACGGGAGAAATTTGTGCCACTTGGCGGACCTGCCGGCGGTGATGGTGGTCGTGGTGGAAATATTACTTTGCGCGTTGATGAAGGTTTACGAACTCTGATGGACTTTCGGTATAAACATATTTTTAAGGCTCAAAATGGTGAGCGAGGTATGAACAAAGGAATGACAGGCCGAGGCGCTAAGGATACCTTTATTAGTGTGCCGCCGGGTACAACTGTTCGAGACGTTGAGACGGACGCTCTTTTAGCCGATCTCACTGAGAATGGACAAGAGGTTATTATTGCTAAGGGTGGTCGTGGTGGCCGGGGAAATATCCATTTTGCCTCACCAAAAAATCCGGCGCCAGAAATTTCTGAAAATGGTGAGCCAGGGATTGAACGACAAGTGAGTTTAGAATTGAAAGTGTTAGCCGATGTTGGTTTAATTGGTTTTCCTTCAGTTGGTAAATCAACTTTATTGTCAGTTATTACTAGTGCAAAACCCAAGATTGGGGCCTATCAGTTTACAACCTTAGTTCCGAATTTAGGGATGGTTAGATTGGATGACGATCGAAGTTTTGCGGTTGCAGATATGCCTGGTTTAATTGAGGGAGCTTCAAATGGCGTTGGACTTGGAATTGAATTTTTACGCCACATTGAACGTACCCGTGTTTTACTCCATTTAGTTGACATGAGTGGTGTAGATGAACAGGATCCCTTTGCCGATTTTGGCAAAATTAACCATGAATTAGAAAAGTATGATCCTAGTTTATTAAAGCGCCCGCAATTAATTGTAGCAACTAAAATGGATATGCCAAACAGTGCCGAAAATCTAGAGAATTTCAAGCTTAAGTTGGCAGAAACTACGGCCAAAGATACAGCAATTTTTCCAATTTCGGCGCTCACACACCAAGGATTAACCCCGTTACTACAACAGGCGGCGGATTTATTAGATAAAACACCGAGCTTTCCACTGTATCAGGATGAAGAACCGGCATCCGAAAAATTATATGAATACAAAGCGGATCAACCTGATTTTACAGTTACTAAGGATGAGGAAGGTACTTTTGTTGTGGCCGGTGAACGTGTTGAGCGGCTTTATAAGATGACCAATTTAGATCGTGATGAGAGTCTCATGCGCTTTGCCCGGCAGATACGAGGGATGGGTGTTGATGATGCACTACGAAAAAATGGCGCTAAAAATGGTGATTTAGTATCAATCCTTGATTTTACATTTGAATTTGTTGAATAATGAAGGAAAATTGGAATGAAAGGGGCGCGTTACTGGCCGCAAAATGTTAAGTTTTTGAATGGACAATAGTAATCTGGAATTTTCCTTTTTTAGTGTTGTTTTATGCTATTAATAGAAAATTTCTAATATTGCTTTGTAGTTCTAGATTTAACAACCTTTTATTCCCTACTATTAGCTATTTGATGCATATGATTAATTGAGGCTTATAAATAAATGGAACATAAAAAGAGACTGGCAAATAGTCGCTATATTACCGGACTTAGTGGTTTGCGGACCTTGGCCGTAATTGGAGTTATTTTGTACCATTTAATTCCCTTTACTGTTCCAGGCGGCTACCTAGGCGTTGTAATTTTTCTTGTTTTAACCGGTTATTTAATTACTGATCTTCTAATCCAAGAGTGGGAACAAAATGGCAAAATTGATTTATTGGATTTTTATCGGCGGCGGATAACGCGACTTTATCCGGCATTAGTTGCCATGTTATTTTCAACGGCGGCCTATATAACGCTGTTTCAGCGGCAGCTATTGAATAACTTACGTGGCATTATGGTTAGTAATCTTGGTTACTTTTATAATTGGTGGCAGATTACGCATGGTCAATCTTATTTTGAACGTTTTGCTAATAATGAATCTCCTTTTACGCATTTATGGACGTTATCAATTGAAGGTCAGTTTTATTTAATTTGGCCCTTTATTATTGTTGGACTGGTTCTCTTTGTTAAGAAACGCCGCAAAATAGCCGGATGGTTGTTCGGCCTTAGCCTACTTTCTGCGGGCCTAATGGCATTTCTGTTTGTGCCGGGGCATGATCCTAGCCGAGTTTATTATGGAACCGATACTCGTTTTTTTGCGATTTTAATCGGCGCAGCACTGGCCATTATTTGGCCTAGTACTCACCTTAAGGCCAAAGTCGCGCGAGCGCAGCGCCTATTATTGGATGGTATTGGAATTGTGACGTCAATTTTAGTGATTATTCTATTTTTTACGTTGCCAGCACAAAGTACCTTTCTTTATCGTGGTGGTATGTATTTGTTCACAATCATTATTGCCTTATTAACGGCAGTAATTGTTAATCCGGCGGCCGATCTAAACCGTTTTTATACGAATCGGATATTTACTTGGGTTGGCCAGCGAAGTTACGGCATCTATTTATATCAATTTCCAGTGATGATTTTTTACGAGAATCAGGTTAAAGATATCGCCAATTCTCCTGTGTTACACGGGGTGATTCAGTTAGTTTTAATTCTTTTAATCAGTGAATTATCCTATCGATTAATTGAACGTCCGTTTAGTCACTTTAAGTACCGTCACTTTTTCAGCTTCACACGTGAATTTTTCCGCCGGCGTTCAATTTATGGTCGGCGAAGGTTACTTATAATTCCGGCAATTGCAATTCTTGGCGTTGGAATGATTGGATTTGTTGTTGCGCCAAGTGGTGCAGCCAAAACATCAAATCAGTTAACAAAAAATATTAAGCACAATGAAATCGCAAATTCAAAGAAACGATCATCCTTACTAGCAGAAGCACAAAAAGCGAAAAGTGGGTCGTCCTCTGGTTCAACCCAGTCATCAACTGAGTCCGCAAAAAGTATTGATGCAAAATTGGCGGCAAATTTAACGCAAAAGCAAGTTAGTCAGGCGCAAGACTTGAACGTAACGGCTGTCGGTGATTCGGTTATGTTGGACGGTGGTGATACCTTACAGCAAATTTTTCCCAAGATGCTTCTGGATGCTTCAGTGGGGCGTCAGGCTGATACGGCCGTTGGTATCCTTCAAAGTTATGCGGCAAAAGGTGTCTTAGGTAATGTTGTTTTAATTGGTTTAGGAACTAATGGCCCATTTACCGACCAGCAGGTAGATCAAATTATGCGAACGTGTGGTGCCAAACGCCAGGTTTACTGGATTAACGTTCGTGTACCCACCAGAAGCTGGCAAAATTCGGTTAATAGATCATTAACTGCGGCCAGTGGGCGGTGGCCTAATTTGAAGATTATTGATTGGTATAAGGAAAGCAATCAACACAGTGATTGGTTTTATGCTGATCAGGTACACCCGAACGTAGTAGGAAAGGAACATTACGCTAATTTTGTGGCTCGTTCGATTATGCAATCAAATGGACAACACTAATGATTGTAGAACAGATTTTTAAGCTACACATTATTAAAAATATTTGAAGATGTAGATGGGAGTTATGGCAAAATTTATTTTTTGTCACAACTCCTTAGCTATTTAGTGCGGCCGTTTAAAATAAAAGAATTGCAGGAAGTTATAAAATTGCCTACAATGAACGTAATATAAAGAAATGGATGAACAAATCATGGAATTAGAATTTCTAGGAACAGGTGCTGGATCACCGGCTAAATTTCGTAATGTTACGAGCTTGGCCCTTAAACTATTAGATGAGCGAAATGCCGTCTGGTTATTTGACGTTGGCGAGGGCACGCAGCAACAGATTTTACGAACAACAATTCGACCACGTAAAATTGAAAAAATTTTTATTACTCACTTACACGGTGACCATATCTTTGGTTTACCTGGATTTTTAAGTAGCCGTTCCTTTCAGGGTGGTGAGGGTACCCTAACAATTTATGGTCCGCGGGGAATTCGTGATTACGTCATGACGAGTTTACGTGTTTCCGAAACGCATTTAAGCTATCCCCTAAATTTCGTTGAAATCACTAAAGAAGGAATATTATTTGATGACGCAACTTTTCGTGTAGAGTGCCTGCGTTTAGATCATCGAATTGCAAGCTATGGTTACCGGGTAGTTGAAAAGGATCATCCGGGAGAATTATTAGTTGCAAAGCTAAAAGAATTAGGGGTGCCGGCAGGACCACTTTATGGTCAGTTAAAGGCGCAGAAGGATGTTACTCTGGCCGACGGTACTTTGTTACACGGGCCGGACTTTATTGGGGCCGCACAAAAAGGCCGCATAATCACAATTTTAGGTGATACGCGACTGACTAAAAATAGTTATAAACTGGCTAAGGATGCCGACGTATTAGTACATGAAAGTACTTTTAGTAAGGCCGAGGCCAAAATGGCAACAAATTACTATCATTCAACCAGTGCCCAGGCCGCTGATGTTGCAAAAAAATCTGGCGTTCAGCAACTGCTATTGACCCATATTTCGGCGCGCTACGTTGGTAAAATGGCCTTGAATCTTCAAGAAGAGGCCCGAAAAACTTTTTCGAATACGCGTGTAGTTAAAGATTTCGATCAAATTAAGGTACCCCTGCGAAATTAGAGGTGGTAGAAATGAAAAAAAGATTGTTAAATCAGGTTATTTTAATAACGGGAGCATCGACAGGTTTAGGCGAACAGCTCGTTTATTGTGCAGCTCAGCGTGGAGCAACAATTGTAGCCTGTGCGCGTAATCAAATTCGTTTAAGCCAGGTGATCAAAAAGGCCCATCAACTATCAGGTCGACCGGCTTATAGTTACACCGTGGATTTAAGTGATCCTGAACAGATTGAACAATTAGTTGCGGCGGTAACAAAAAAGGTTGGACCGATTACTGTTTTGATTAACAATGCCGGGATTGGTCAGTTTGAAAATGCACTAGATATTAAATTAACCGTGATGGAAAAGATGTTCCGGGTTAATACTTTAGGCGCAATCTACTTAACCCAATTAGTTGCTTTACAGATGGTGGCTTACCACCAGGGAACAATTATCAATGTTGCTTCACAAGCAGGAAAAATCGCGACACCTAAGGCTAGCGTTTATGCGGCCTCAAAGGCGGCCCTAATTGCTTACAGTAATTCATTACGTTTAGAGCTTCGACCGCGGAACATTCGGGTAACAACTGTCAATCCTGGTCCAATGGCGACTGATTTTATAAAGAAGGCAGATCAGTCAGGAAAATATGCGCAGTCGGTGGCAAAAATTATGCTTGACCCGGAACGGTTCGCACGGCGAATTATTGCTAGTATTGGCCGTGGAACCAGAGAAATTAACGCACCAGCGATTATGGAGGTTGCTGCGCGTTTCTATCCGTTGTTTCCAGAGTTGGGCGACTGGCTTGTTTCCCGTCCAGTGTTTAATCGAAAATAAGTTGATGTTTTTCTAGCTAATTAGTAAAGGGAGGTAGTAAGATGAAAAATCAATGGCGGTTAATCTTAATTTTACTGCTCGTTCTTATTATTGTTAGTTTTGCCGTTATAAACGTGGCGCCAGTAGTTGTTAACTTTGGTTTTGGTACAACTAAGTGGCCGTTAATTTTGGTTATTTTGGTTGCACTATTGTTGGGCGCGTTGATTACAGTTCTGGTCTCGACAACTAATTCGTTAGGCGCACGGCGCCAACATAAGGCTTTAACAAAAGAAAACGCTGAATTAAAACAATCAGTGCAGAAACAGGTTGCTGCTGAAGTTGCGAATAAAACTAAAAACTTTGAAAATCGGCTGGTTCAAAAGGATAATCAAATTAAAACGCTAAAGGCACAAATTGCTGAGACTGAAGCAACGGATTTAGCGGCCAGTGAAAGTAAACCAACCGATAAAATTCAGTAACTAAGCTGTGATTAGGGTTAGCTGTTAATTTTGGCTAATTGCTAATCATTTTTTTTGCTCTTTTATTCGTGAGCGAGTTTGCTATAATAGTCTGGTTGGGAGTGTGAACGAATGATAAAATCCAGTTACCAGTGGCAATTGCGCCCTGAGCCGGATGCGACAACGGTAAAACAAGTTGCTGCAGAGAATCAATTGGATGAGCGCCTCGCAAAATTATTAGTTAGCCGTGGATTAACTAAGACAACTGAAATTAAACAGTTTTTAGAACCAAGTTTAGAACAATTAAACGATCCGCTGGCCTTAGGTGAGATGTCAAAGGCCATTGAACGAATTCAGCAGGCAATTATGGCTAATGAAAAAATAACGGTTTATGGTGATTATGACGCGGATGGTGTTACCAGCACCAGTCTAATGCTAGAAACACTGGAGTCTTTGGGTGCCAATGTGACAATCTATATACCAGATCGCTTCAAAGAAGGCTATGGCCCACATGTTGCTGCATTTGAGGCGTTAGCGGATGCTGGAACCAAATTAATTATTACAGTTGATAATGGGATTAGTGGGGTGGCTAGTATTGCCGCTGCTAAGGCCAAGGGTGTCGATGTCATTGTTACTGATCATCATGAGTTACCGCCTAAGTTACCTGATGCCTATGCGATCGTTCACCCACGATTACCAGGTAGCCATTATCCCTTTCCGGACTTAGCGGGTGTTGGGGTGGCCTTTAAGGTTGCAACGGCCTTACTGGAGGAAGTACCGATTGAAAGTCTGGATTTAGCAGCAATTGGAACGGTTTGTGATATTGTTTCTTTAACTGGTGAGAATCGTGCCTTGGTGGCGTTAGGTTTACAACAATTACAGCAGTCACCACGGCCAGGTATTTCGGCACTTTGTGAAGTTGCCAAATTAAAACAGACAACGTTGGATGAGCAATCAATTGGGTTTGGGATTGGACCACGTTTAAATGCTTTGGGACGCCTAGGAGACGCGAAGGATGGCGTTAAGCTATTAACAACGTTTGATCCAGATGAAGCAACGCAATTGGCCAAATTTGTTCAAGCGCAAAATGAGCGCCGGCAAAATTACGTTAAAGTCATTTATGATGAAGCAATTAAATTAGCCACCACGCCTGAAAACACGCTGAAACAAACTTTAGTTTTGGCCCACGAAAATTGGCATGAGGGTGTCTTAGGTATTGTAGCTAGCCGAATCGTCGAAAAAACGGGTAAGCCTACTTTAGTATTGAATATTGAAAGTGAACAAACGGTCAAGGGATCTGGCCGTAGCGTGGCTGGCTTTGATCTATTTGCGGCACTTAATACCAATCGTGAACAAATGACAACCTTTGGCGGTCATCAAATGGCTGCCGGATTAACCTTGCCAAAGTCGGCACTAACAACGGTTAGTGCCGGTTTAGAGGCGGCGGCCGTGAAGCAGGATTTAGCTCATCAAGGGGCTGCGGATTTAATAATTGATCTCAAACTGACAGTTGATGAAGTAACGCCGGATTTACTTGCCGGTTTTAAAAAGTTAGCACCTTTTGGGACCGATAATAAAACGCCTTTACTAGAATTAACACCAGAAAAACTGACTGATGTTCGGGCAATTGGCGCGGATAAAACGCATTTAAAATTAAAACTTTGTGGTGCGAACAATCAGTTAGACGCGATTGCTTTTAGAATGGGTGGTTATGTTGATGATCTTGTGGCGGCCGATCAAGTTACGGTTGTTGGCGAATTAGGTGAAAATGAATGGCAAGGTAATGTTACTTTGCAATTAATGGTTAAGGATTTGGCTAGTTCTGGTGTTGAAATTATTGA
This sequence comes from Loigolactobacillus backii, assembly GCF_003946275.1. Lineage (GTDB taxonomy): Bacteria > Bacillota > Bacilli > Lactobacillales > Lactobacillaceae > Loigolactobacillus > Loigolactobacillus backii. Next base: position 1,378 of record NZ_RHNQ01000051.1, on the reverse strand, counting down.
TAAGCGAACCTCACACTTAACTAAGCAGTTATTTAGTTATCAGGGGACCTATGTTTTCTTTAACGCCAAGTATTGTCAACGTTTGAAGCCGTACATTGAACCGACTAATCAGATTGTATTGGCTAACGAAGCGACTACGGTAACAGATGATACACTGATTTTGGTAGATGCGCCGGTCAACTTGGCCGATTTAACAGCGTTACTCAAAAGGGCACATTGCGCACGAATTATCGCGCTTTTTTACACGCAACGGCCAGTTTATTTAGATGGCATGCCAACTCACCAGCAGTTTGGCCGGCTATTTAAATTTGTATTGAGTCACAAAAATGTTGCTGTTCGCGCTGAATTAAAGACCATTGCGCATCATTTACAATTAAAAGAAGCAATGTTAATTTTTATGATTCAAGTGTTTTTTGAATTAGGATTTGTTAAAATAGATGATGGCGTTATGAATGGTGTTGCGCATCCAGATAAGCATGCGTTAACGGAAGCACCTAGCTATCAACAACGTGAACAAAAAATGAAATCTGAATCCGTTCTGATTTATAGTAACTACCCAGATCTAAAAGGCTGGTTTAATCAGCAACAAGATCTTGTTTAAGGAGCGAAAAGAATGTCAGTGAATTTACGGGACTATATTGCAAGTGTTAATGATTTTCCAGAAAAAGGTGTCGTTTATCGCGACATATCGCCATTAATGGCCGACGGTGTTGCGTATGCCCAAGCAACGGATCAGATTGCGGCGTACGCCAAAGATAAGGGTGTCGAAATGATTGTTGGACCAGAGGCCCGGGGATTTATTGTGGGCTGTCCAGTGGCCTATAAACTTGGAATTGGTTTTGCACCGGCCCGAAAAAAAGGTAAGTTACCTCGACCAACAATTTCAGCCAGCTATGGTTTGGAGTATGGCCGTTCAACTTTATACTTACACACGGATGCGATTAAGCCAGGGCAACGAGTTTTAGTAACCGACGACTTATTGGCAACGGGCGGTACAATTGCGGCAACAATTAAGTTGGTTGAAGATTTAGGTGGTATTGTTGTTGGAACTGCCTTTTTAATCGAGTTAAAAGACCTTAAGGGCCGGGAAAAGATTAAAAATTATGATATGTTGGCCTTGATGGATTTCTAAACAGTAAGAAAGCTTAGAACCAAGTGTTAACAATATCTGTTTGTTACAAGCGATTGAAATATGCATCATTAATGTGCGCTAATCCTAGTGATATTATTTATGGCTCTCTGTCAAATCCTGTTGATAGCCAATTTTACAGTGTTAGAAGTTAGGCAACTTCTAATGCTGTTTTTTTATTTGGTTTGGTGCGCATTTGTTGTAGTTTGATCCGTGAAACTAAATGGTGATAGTTGCGAAAACCAAAGG
>NZ_RHNQ01000050.1 GCF_003946275.1 Loigolactobacillus backii | reverse complement strand
GAACCATATTGTTTAGCTAACCCTGATACAGTATCGCCTGCTTTAGCAGTAACTGTAGCGGCATTAGCGGCCTGAACACCACCAACCAATAAACCAGCTGCACCAGCAGTTGTTAATAATAAAGTTTTTGTCCGTTTTGTAAGTTTAATAATAAATCACTCCTGAAATTAGTTTTTTTAAGTTATTATGATTAATTTGAATTTATAGTTACTTAAGTTGTTCCGTTTGGTTCTGACAACAATGCCTATTATAGTAAGAAACTGTAACAAACAAATGCCTAAGAGGTTACAATTTTCCCTAAATTCGCAACATTGTCATTTAGTCGTAATATTTCGTCATAATAATTTCATGATTTCTTCAAAAAAGGATTTAATTTAAGAAATATTTGGAGAAGCATTCACGCCTTGGACACGTTTATGGGGAGTTTGATCGGGAAACATTAGCAAAAATAATTTTTACATCTAACCTGGGTCGTGTTTCGAAAATACTTTTACTAATAGTTTTCTGACCAATTTAGGATAAACGTATTTTCTAAAATTTTGTTTCACTAAATTCCACTAAGATAATCACTAAACTTACCGTAAATAATGGCTTTATCGGTAAATATTCAGTAAGATAGAGGCTGAAAGCTACATAATCAATTTTCTGGTAAGGGCTAAAAACTACTTGATAGTCATTTTTACCAGTCCTTAATTATTAATTGGCTTCACGAAATGAGCTTGGGGGAACAGTAATGAAAAATTGGGTCAAGATAGCACTGCTCTTGTTTTTACCGTTATTGCTCAGTGGCTGTCACAAACAAAATACCGAATCACAAAACCAACCACAAACAAATGATTCAACTAAAATTAATCGAAAAAATTACGCGTCTTCTAATGCAACTAAATCAACTAATGGCTTCAAAGCACACGAAGTTCCTGCTAGCTCTAATCAGTCCGGCGATACTCACCGAGATAGCATTATCGTCGCGCAACGTCAAAACCCCGCCAATTATTTGCCTGACGTTCGCACTGCTATTACCGGTAGCGGCCTTCGCGCCAAATTAAATACAACTGGCTTTTCATTACAACCAGCGCAACCAACCACAATCACTGCAGTAAAAAAAGCACTCAAAAATAATGACAAAGCTGGTTTTGTCACAAATCGTTTAGCTCCTTACATTATTAAGGCCAGTCAGGCTGCCAATGGGACTTCCGTAACGCTTTATAGTTCTAACAACCAAAAAGAACGGTTGCTTACCGCAAAGAGCGGTCAAATTACTTATAATCGTTTTTAGTCTTAATAAATCAAAAAGACGATCCAACTTTGAGTGTAACTATGTACTCAAAGTTGGATCGTCTTTTTATTTATTGAGGCCAGTACGTAAATTCCGCTTTTTGACGTAAAAATTGAAAGCAAATTGCTACTTTATTTTAAGCGGCGCTAACTGGGCTTCAATTTCAGCCAAATCAGTTCCCGCCTGAATCAATGCGGCCGCCGTATAAGCACTCTCAATTAAAGCCGTATTATATAAATGAATTGTTTTATCACTTAAATCCATTGCCATTTCTAAATTCATTTTGGCGCTACCTAAATCATAAAAAGCTAATAATTCATCGGCCGTATTTTCGGTAAACGCACGTTGGATCTTATTAATACTAGTTCCCACTTCATCATCATCTGTTCCACCTGCAATTGTGATGGAAACATCTGCCGCGATTTGGGTTAGCAGTGTTTTAATACCCGCCGCAATGTCCGGAACATGTGATACAACCACTACACCTAAGCTCATTTAGCACCTCCAGCTTCCAAAAGACTCGTGAACAAATAGCCGCTTGATACAGCACCAGGATCTAAGTGTCCAATGGAACTATCACCAACGTAAGACGCACGCCCTTTTGTTGCCCGCATTGGCTTGGTTGCTGCAACAGCATCATCAATAATTTTCTGTGTTAATTGACCACCTTTAGTTGCTGTAACAACTGGCGCCCACACATCAATCATCGTTTTTTCACCCGTAGTTGCACCACCACGCTTTTGTAAGCCTGCCAAACCGGCGGCCAATAAATCGGCCGTCTTCGTCGTGTCCCGGCTTGTCTTGGCCATTTCCAAAAAGGCCGTGCCGTACAATGCGCCCGAAGCGCCACCAACCTTACTGACCAATGCCATTGCAATGGCACGCAAGGCCGCGGTAGCATCGGCAGGGGTTTCTTTATTCAAGGCAGCCTCAATTGCTTCCGCACCACGGGCCAAATTATTACCGTGGTCCCCGTCACCAATTGGTGTATCTAATTCACTTAAATAATCTTTTTTTTCACTGATTTTTTTATCGAAATCATGAATCCAAGTCAAAATGATATCAGTAGTTAACATAAAACCAACCTCCTCAATTCTTAAGGTCTATTTTTGCCAAGCGCAAAAATCCTTTTTTCGGATGATAACCATTCTCCTAGTGCTCACTGCGCACACTCGAAACATGGCCCTCCTCAATTCTTAAGGTCTATTTTTGCGTCACCGCAAAAATCTTATTTTCGGATGATGACCATTCTCCTAGTGCTCACTTCGCCCACTCGAAACATGGCCCTCCTCAATTCTTAAAGTCTATTTTTGCGTCCAAGCAATCGTATTAACTGGATAATTTAAATTGTCTAACCACGAATCATCAGTTAATTTAAATAACGTTAAGGAAACACCAGCCATGTCTAAGGACGTCATGTAATTGCCTACTTTAGTAAAGGCTACGTTGACACCCTCATCTTTCAACTGATTTAAAACATCGCGCATAAAAACGAATTGTTCCATGAGTGGAGTTGCACCCATACCGTTAACTAAAACCGCAAATTTATCTCCAGCCTGGTAATTAAATGCCGCCTTCAACTTGCCTAACAATTCTTTAACTAAATCTTTCGATGGCCGCATCTTTTCTTTTCGGTAGCCTGGTTCTCCATGAATACCAACACCGTATTCCAATTCATCATCAGCTAATGTAAAGCCAGGTTTACCAACTTCTGGAACTGTCGCGCCGCTTAAGGCAACGGCAATTGTTTTAATATTTGGCAGTACTTTCTTGGCCAATGTTTCTAGCTCAGTTAGTGAGGCGCCCTGATCGGCTGCCGCTCCAAGTATCTTATGCATGAAAATGGTCCCGGCAACCCCCCGCCGACCTTGTGTGAAGGTGCTATTTTCAACCGCAATGTCATCATCAACGGTAATCGATTTAACCTCAATGCCATCTAAATCGGCCATATCTTTGGCCATATCAAAATTCATGACATCACCAGAGTAGTTCTTGATGACCATAAAAACACCTTTTCCTTGATCGGCCGCTTTGATTGCGGCGTAAATTTGATCAGGTGTTGGCGACGTGAAAACCTGACCGCAAACAGCAGCCGATAGCATTCCTTCACCGATAAAACCGGCGTGCGTTGGCTCATGGCCGCTACCACCGCCGCTAATCAGACCAACTTTCCCCGTCATTGAGGACTTGTCACTACGAACTAACGCTTCCGTCTCTGGCAATCTTTCAACAAATTGTGGGTAGGCACGAACCATGCCTTCAACCATTTCGGCAACAATATTCTTCGGATCATTCATGATTTTTTTCAACAAATACACACCTTTCTATTTGTCGTTCGACGTCATTATAGAGCATCGGAAGTCCATTCCACAACTTATAAACAAGTACAACTTCAAGCAACTTTGGCCAATCAGCCTACTTAAATTATTCCTAATAAAAAAGGGCGGCGTTCGGCCAGCCCTCATTCTAATTATTAGTTTAATTCAAAAATTTCACGTCATAGATAGATCAATTTTGAATTGACGCCGTTTGCGCAGGCGTATGTCGTTCTTGTTCAAAACGAACCTGATCAAAATCGACTTCGGCATCACGTTCCAAATTAACAGCCCATTTCTTTCGTCTTTGTACTGCCACTGTTTTATCTGTATAAACCATTTTGACAATTGAGCCCAAAAGTAACAGACAAACAAAGATAAGTGGGAAACCAGCCATTGTACAAATAGTTTGAACGGTTTTAAAACCACCAACCATAACGATCCCAAAAGCAAAGAGGATAAAAATTAATACCCAGATCATTCGGTTAAATCGGCTTGGTTCTTCACTGGCCTTTAACTTCAAACTAGTCAATGAAGAAACAATGAAGGCGGATGATGAAATTGTTGTAGCCAAGAAGATAAAACACGAAATACTATAGAAGATAAGGACGAGTGATTTAAGTGGTAACGTCGAAATAACGCTCGCAATCACCGCGGCCTGTCCCTGCGTGTTTAAAATATGAGCCAAATTTAAAATACCAGCGTGCTGCAAATATAACGAATAGCCACCTAAGATAGCGTAGAAGCTCATGCAGCCCAAGGCCCCAAATACAACCATACCGACAATAACCTGACGAATTGTCCGGCCTTTGGAAATTCGGGCAATGAACAAGCCTGTAAATGGCATGTAAGATAACCACCAGCCCCAGTAGAAGATCGTCTCACTCTTGGCAAATCCAGAACCAACATTAGATACCATGTTAGTACTTAAGGCCGCAAAATGAGTTCCTAAAATACCCAAGCTATGTCCTTCAGTAGTTAAAATGTAAAGGGTTGGTCCTACAATTAAAATAAACACTAAGAAGCCTAATGCAGTCCAGATATGGGCTGAACTCAAGCGATCAATACCGCCCTTTAATCCTCCCATAACGGTTGTGGCAAATAACGCCAATAAAATAACAAATAGTGCAAGTGTCAACCATAAGTTGTTTGGAATCCCAGTTGAGGAGCTAATTACCTTTGATAATACCGGGATTTCCATCCCAACTGAAGAACCAATGCCACCCATAATACCGACAACAACTAAGAAATCAATAAAAGTCCGTAAACTATGTTTTACTAGTCCGTCACCGTCAAGCAAGGTAATTGCCTCACTTAAACGCTGAATATTCCGGTGCTTAACGTACATTGCGTAGGCAATTGCGATGGTTGCCGAAGCAAACATCAACCAAGCCATGGGACCCCAATCAAATTGGCCAAACATACTAGCAAACGAGTAGGCCTTCTCTGAAAATGGTTTAATCCCAAATGCTGGGTGTTGTAGAAAACGAATTGGATCTACCATGCTCAACATCAAAATACTAGCATCAATGGCCGTCGCAAAGACCATACTACCCCACTGAAAATTACTATATTCGGGTTTACCAGTTTTGGTTTTACCTAACTGAATCTTTCCGTAGTGGCTTGCGGCCAAATAAATAAAAAAGATAAAGTTAATCACATAAACCGACAAATACAGCCAGCCCATATTATTCGTAATTGAAGCCATCAATGAGTTAATTCCCTGTTGCAGCGAACTACCACCAAGAATTAAAACGAGTGATGCAATAACAAACAAAATCGCTGTTGGTACAAAAACAACTTTATCAATATTTTTTCTCTTTAAAATAATTTTCCTATCACTAGCAATAGTCCAATTTACCTGATCAACATTCAGCTTAACCATCATAACCACGTCACTGATCATCCTAGTTAAGTGAATAATTCAACTGATAAGTAGAACTAAACCGAAGAGAATGTAACAAAATAGCTAAGTAACATTTACGTCGATTAACCGACGAAACATTCACCAGAAAAGTTAAATCTAATGCCAATTAGAGCCCAAAATTTAGACCTAGTTTGAGCATTAAAACGAATACTGTTAATTATTCGCAAAATTTAACCAATTTTTGTTACACACTCCCTTTAAAGGTAGCGATAGCATTGCCTTCTTTCTTTAACAATCCATTCTTTCACATCAACGGTTATGCCGTGAACTCCGGCGAATTTCGGTTAATGGCGGGTCAAATTTTAGATCGATTAAACTTAATTAATCAATCTAGAGTTCGGCCGGTCGAGACATGGTTGTTTCCCCCTCTTTTATCTGAACTAAATTTACGCTAACCACTTTGTGAAATTGATTTTGTACAATTCAACCAGCTCAGTTAATTAGTTAATTTATTCTATTATCACAAATCCAGTATACACTTATCATCTAGATAGTAAACATGCTATCGGTTATAAATGCCTAGAATCAGGCTTATTTTTGCAAACAGTTAGCCTTTTCATAATGATTTATTTATCATTATTATTAATTATGGAAAATGAAAAGTGCCACTATTTAGCGCTGTAAACAGCGCTATAGTGGCACATAGCAATAATAAATTCACATGTAATTGCTGTTTTATTTAGGTGGTACCTGAGAACTGTTTTTTAAGCAGTAATTTTGGCCAAATTAGCGTTATGTAGTGCACAAAATTGACCACTACTTTATTTCCTTTTTGAAAGCAGCAATTTTACTGCGAATCGAATCTTGATTTATCTCGGTTCAATCGGCAGCGCTAACCAAATCAATTCCAAGGCAGAATTAACACGCCTTAAATCAATCTTGCTTAATCTCCCGAATAATTCGCGCGGGATCACCAGCAATAACAACGTCATCACCAAATGATTTGGTCACAACTGAGCCGGCACCGACAACAACTCGATTTCCAAGGGTTACCCCAGGTAAGACGGTTACTCGCCCGCCAAACCAGCAACTGTTACCAATCGTAATTGGTGCGCCCATCTCAACATCAGCGTTACGCTCTTTTGCAGTAATTGGGTGCACTGGCGTGTACAAACCAATGTTGGGGCCAAAGTAACAATGATCACCAATTGTAATCGGACAGGTATCTAAGAATGTCATGTCATAATTACCATAAAAGTGGTCCCCAATGTGAATATTGAAGCCGTAATCAAATTTAAAGTCACTTTCAACAAAAAAGTCGTCCCCAGTAGCAGCCAATAATTCTTTAAAACGTTGATTTCGATCATCGTTATCAGTAATCTGATTGACCTCTTGTAATTGTTGCCGCATAAATACACGACGTTTAATCAACTCTGGATCAAATTGTTTGTAAGGTTCGCCGGCAGTCATCTTTTCACGTTCTGTGCGATTTGTTTTCATTTCTTTTTTCATATTTCTAATGCTAACATAAACCTTAAAAAATGGTAAATCAGCATTTTAAAATTGTAGTAATAAATATCCAATCGCACCAAGTATGATTAAAAACAGGCCATTGATAATGGCAAAAGTTCTGAGGAAATGATCATTGGGCGTATTGGTATTAAGCCGGTATTGTTTATAGGCTAAAAGGTTCGCTAAGGAAGCCAGAAGTGTTCCAATCCCGCCAATATTAACTCCTAAAAATAAAGCGTGAACTTGCTGTGTAAACTTGGCTAGCAAAACAACGGCTGGCACATTACTAATAACTTGACTAGTTAAGAGTCCACTTAAATAAACCAACCACTCTTTTCGCTCCAATACGGAAAAAAAGTGGGCAACTGGCGCAAACCGTCCAATATTCCCAACGGCAATAAAGAAACAGACAAAGGTTAACAATAATCCATAGTCCACTTCACTTAGTAACTTGGGTCGGTACAATAACGCGGCCAAGACAACTGCAAGGACGGCCACAAAACTTGGCACCAACGAAAAAACAACTGAAAAAGTTAAAAGTGTCACTGGAATTAAGTACAACAGTGGTGATTTATCCACCTTGATTGTTTTCAATTTAGGCAACGTTAGTGGTGTCTTTTTAAAAAATAATAACGTACTTAAAAGTAATAGTAGACTGACAAGCATCAGCGGCGCCGACATGCGAAAAAAGGTGCCAATCGAGAGTCGGTAATGGGAGAGTAGAAAAAGATTTTGCGGATTTCCAAACGGCGTAAAACTACTGCCTAAATTAGCCGCAATGGTAATTAAGGTGACTGGCACTGGTGTCGCAAATTTTAATTTAGTCGCTATCAATAACAATAGTGGTACAAAGGTAATAATCGCAACATCGTTGGTTAAAAACATCGCACTAAAAAAGGCTAACAAAATTAAGTATCCCTGTAATTGGCGAAAATGCCGACTTCGTTTAACTAAGTAAATTGCCCAATAATCTAAAACATGCATTGCCTGATAAATTTTAACCAACAATAACAATGAAAACAAAGTAAGCAGCATTGTGCTATTAATGTCCGACCACTTTGGCTGACTTAGTAATAGGCTGAATAATGCAACAATCAGCGCACACACTAATAATTTGTCGTGCCGTAATCGACTTAACATCCTCCCACCCACTTTTGCTTTACCTCTAGTCTGCCATGTGAAAGTTGCATAACGCAAATTTTATACAGCACAAGTTGAACTGGCCAAGAGTGTTTCGAAAAGTGGTTGGATTTTACTCCGCAATTGAGGATTATGAGTAGCTTTGCCTACAATATCTATCGGACTAAGATAAACCGAAGTCCGAGTCGCAGTACAAAACACTAATAATCTTGATGCTCCCCGTTGTCCATTCAACTATGGCAAGCACCGGAACCTATTTTTTCACACAAGCTTATACTAAATTGATTAAGAAAGAACTCGTAAAGTTATTTTCCAAACAGACCTAGGCTCTAGCTCAGTTAACCTAGTTCAATTTGCTTTATGAGAATTTAGATGGTTGACAGCCTGAAAAATGCGTGTATTATTAAAACCAAGTTAATATTTGGCTATGAAGAGAAGAGTAAATCCAATTTATTTCACAGAGAGCTTCGGCAGCTGCAAAGAAGTAATTAAGTTGGTTTGAAGATGATCTCCGAGCCTTGATGTGCTGGTCAATTGGCTAGAAATCCGTTAGCAAACGTTATATTGCCACAGTATTACTGCAGCTTTGGTGTACTGTTTGAGGTTTAAATTATGAAATTTAAACAAAATTGGGTGGTAACACGACAAAACGTCCCAACATTGTGTCGACAATGTTGGGACGTTTTTGTTTTTTTAACGGTTAGCTTTTGGAGGTGTTTATATGAGTTGGACTGTGATCCAACAGAGTTTACCTATTTTTGAGAAGGCCTTCTGGCTCACACTAAAATTATCGTGCTACGGTATTATTGGTGCTAGTCTACTGGGGCTTTTCGCAAGTTTCATTCGTTATTTTCAAATACCAGTGGCCAAACAACTGGTAAATATCTACATTGAATTATCCCGTAACACGCCTTTATTAATTCAATTATTTTTTATCTATTATGCGTTTCCCGAAATTGGACTAAAAATTCCGGCTCAAACTAGCGGTATTATTGGTCTCGTATTTCTTGGCGGTAGTTACATGGCCGAAGCTTTTTCTGGTGGTCTGGACGGTGTTCCTAAGGTTCAGATTGAATCTGGCAAGGCAATTGGCCTTTCTAACCTCCAACTGGCCCGTTACGTTATTTTTCCACAGGGACTGGCTCTAAGTGTTCCCGCAATTGCGGCAAATGTCATCTTTTTAATTAAAGAAACATCAATTTTTACGGTGATTGCTATTCCGGGATTAACCAACACTGCTTTAGACCAGATTGGCATGTACTATCACACCGATGAATCACTGTTTGTTTTGGTGATTGGCTACGCGATTATCCTCATTCCACTGTCGCTTATTTTAACTTGGTTGGAAAGGAGGGCTCGTTATGGCACATTCGGGCATTAATATTTTATTCGAAGGTCGTAATCTCACTCGCCTTCTAGGTGGACTTTGGATCTCCGCTAAAATTGCTTTCATCGCAATTGTGCTAGGCATTCTACTTGGCATTATCTTAGGAATGCTGCGAACGTTAAAAAATCCGCTGCTACGCGTAATTTTGCGCCTTTACTTAGAATTTTTCAGAATTGTTCCGACGGTCGTTCTTTTATTTTTGTTCTATTATATCTTGCCACAAAATTTTCACATCAACTTAAACGCCGAAGTGGTTGCCACCTTAGTCTTTACCTTATGGGTCGCAGCTGAGATGAGTGACATTGTCCGCAGTGGATTAATTTCAGTTCCTAGGCACCAAGTTGATGCAGGTAAAGCAATTGGTTTAACAACCCCACAGCTTTACCGTTACGTTTTATTACCCCAATCAATTCAGTTAATGATTCCAGCAACTATTAATTTAACGACGCGGGTAATTAAAACAACTTCACTTCTACTATTAATTAGTGTTATGGACGTCATCAATGTTGGTCAACAAATTATTGAAGCCAATAACCAACATTATCAAAACGGTGCCTTTTGGATTTACGGTTTTATCTTTATTTTATACTTCATCTTATGTTACCCACTATCCGTTTGGGCCCGGCATATTGAGCGAAAGGAGAAACTACGTAATAATGGTTGATACATTACTTAAAGTTGAACACTTAAATAAGGCTTACGGCACAAAACAAGTGCTCCACGATATTAATTTTTCAGTTACTCCAGGTAGTGTAACTGTTCTACTCGGACCATCTGGTTCTGGTAAAAGCACGCTGATTCGTTGTCTTAACGGCTTGGAAGAATTTCAAAGTGGGCAATTAAGCTTTGAAGACCAACCAATTAAACCAACGCCTAAAACTTGGCAACAGCTACGTCAGAAAATTGGAATGGTTTTTCAAAGTTACGATCTTTTTCCAAATTTAACAGTTATCGACAACATTTTGCTAGGTCCCTTAAAGGTTCAAAAACGTAGCAAAACCGAGGCCTTAAAACAGGCAACACAACTTTTAAAAGAGGTTGATTTAACTGATTACGCGGATGCTTTTCCCCGGCAATTATCTGGCGGCCAAAAACAGCGGATCGCAATTGTTCGCGCATTAGCGTTAAACCCTGAATTCATGTTATTTGATGAAGTAACGGCTTCCCTTGATCCAGAAATGGTTCGTGGTGTCTTGGAAGTCATGCTAAATTTAGCAAAACGTAAAATGACTATGTTAGTTGTAACGCACGAAATGAACTTTGCACAACAGATTGCTGACAACGTCTTATTTTTAGAGGACGGTGCTATTTTGGAGAAAACCCAGGGAAAGCAATTCTTTACGCATCCACAAACCGATCGGGCCCGTGAATTTCTTGATAGTATGGCATTTTAAAGCTTAAGTCGTGTTTCGAAATGGAACAAAAGGGCTAGTCTCTGACCATTTCCGATCGTTAGTCTAAAACGTGCGCCAAAAATCTGGGTAGTAAATTTAAAATTATTTTGGAGGTTGATTTTTTATGAAAAAAGGAAGAATTTTAACCGGCTTACTCGCCGCAGCATCAGTTTTTGCATTAGCTTTTACAACACCGCAACCAACTAAGGCTGCTAGTAACCCTTCTAGTGTTAGCGCAATTAAAAAACGAGGCACAATTAAAGTCGCCGTCTTTGGCGATTTACCACCTTACGGCTGGGTTAACAAGGATGGCAAACGAACTGGTTACGACATTGCCTTAGCTAAACAAATTGGTAAAGATTTAAATACCAAAGTGAAATTTGTTCAGGTTAACGCCGATAGCCGTGTTGATGCCTTAAAATCAAACAAAGTTGATATTGTTTTGGCCAACTTCACCGTCACCCCTGAACGTAAACAAGTTGTTGCTTTTGCTAAACCTTACATGAAAGTCTCAGTTGGTGTCGTTTCACCTAAGAAAAAAGTAATTACAAAGGTGAACCAGTTGGACGGTAAAAACTTAATTGTTACTAAAGGAACAACGGCTGAGAGTTACTTCACCCAAAAACAACCAAAAGTTCAATTACAAAAATACGATTCAAAAACACAGCAATTTAACGCTTTGAAAAATGGCCGTGCCGTTGCTCTGGCTGATGATAATTCATACCTTTACGCTTGGGTTAAGAATCACCCTAACTACAAGGTTGGTATCAAGCATTTAGGCCCTAATCAGTACATTGCTCCTGGGATCAAGAAAGGCAATACCAGCTTGTTGAACTGGACAAATAAAGAAATCAACAAATTAAACAAGAACGGTTTCTTCAAGACTGATTACAACCAAAACCTCAAACCATACTTTGGTTCTGATGTTTCAGCAAAAGATATTATTATCACTAAATAAAATTTATAAAATAGTAAAGAGGTCGCCCGAATTAGGTAAAAATCTAATTCGGGCGACCTCTTTTATTGAGTTTGGTTTCGTAATTTTTCGGATCTCTTCTGTCCATATAAATAATAACAACCAGTTATGACCAGATTTTTATTTCTGCATAAAAGCCAGATAGTAACCAATTGCAGAAACTGTTTGGGCAGAGTGAATAACACCTTGCTGGACCAATTCTTTGACCTTTGTGAACGGCATTAATTGACTGTTAACAAACTCATCTTGATCAAAGTGTTTGGCGGCCAACATTTCCCGGGAAATATCAGCTAAAATTAAGGTTACCTTTTCATCCGTGAAGCCTTCTGATGACGTCACAGTTGTCATTTCACGCAAGTTGGTCGCAACATAGCCCGTTTCTTCTTGAAGTTCACGTTTAGCGGCTGCTAAAACGTCTTCACCTGGATTAATTAAACCAGCAGGCAAAGCTATATTCTCTGAATTAGTACCAGCCCGGTATTCGACATTAATCAAGACTTGCTGATCAGAGGTCATTGCCAACATTGCCACTGCCGGCCGGTGCTGCACAACATCCCGCTGAATGGTTAAATCATCAGGCGTTTTAATCTTCTGCTGAACTAGACTAAAAATAGGTCCAACGTAGAGCACCTTCTCCGCTAAAATATTTCCCTGACGGCCAATTTTTACTGTCATCTTTAATCCCCTCATTTCACGTTTACTCTTAGTATAAGGCACGTACGAAATTATAGTCGACCTAACTAACAAAGATAGTGCCGGAAACTCAGTTAATGATTGAATTTCCGGCACTATCCTTGTTAATTATTTTAGTTTACTGAAGAATTTTGCAAATCAGCGGAAGGTACTTTTTTGGTCTTAGGTTGCAAATGTTTTAAACCTACACCAGTAAAACCGCTTAAGATCGATAATACTGGGCACAAAAGACTAAAAAAAACAAATGGTAAGTAATGAATCGTTGGTACCCCAAGCGTATTTGCTAAGAAAACACCGCCAACGCCCCAAGGAACTAAGTAGTTAATGACCGTGCCACCATCTTCAAGTACACGCCCTAAGGCATCATTGGCCAAACCGCCATCGTTAAACGCTTTTTTAAACGCACGTCCAGGTAAAATAATTGATAAAAATTGTTCCCCAACGAAGATATTAACCCCAAGACAAGTAACAATCCCGGCAGTCACTAACTTACCATCACTATTTAAGTGTTTGGCTAAAGGCGTCATTACGGCGCTAATCAAACCAAACTTCACTAATAGGCCCCCCAGTGACAGAGTTAGAACAATTAACGCAACGGTTGGCATCATACTAACAATGCCCCCACGAGATAATAACGTGTTCACCGTAGCGTTGCCAGTTTTAGCTACAAAGCCATCCGTAATGATTGACGCCAACTGTTTAATAGGGAGGCTAGGTTGTTCGATAAAAATCATGGCACTAGTCACAAGAACATTGAGTAACATCGTTGGGACGGCGGGCATTTTGAAACCGGCACAAACAAAAACTAGTAAAATCGGAATAATTGCCCAAAAAGAAATGTTAAAGTGTGTGTTCAAAACAGCAACAGTTTGATTAATTTTGACTAAACTCGTGGTCGCATCGTCGTGACCAATGATGGCAAATAGAATAAACGTTAAAACACCGGCTGGCAACGTTGACCAAAGTAAATTCTTAATGTGCTGAAAAAGATCCGTATCGACGACAGCCGAAGCCAAATTATTTGTTTCGGAAAGTGGTGATAATTTATCGCCAAAAATTGCACCAGAAATAATTGCACCAGCAACCATCGCCGGATTTAAATTCATCGTAATTCCCATCCCCATAAATGCAATTCCGACAGTTGATGAAACAGTGAAGGCACTCCCAACTGCCGCACCAACTAAGGTACAAACTACAAAAACTGAGGGTAAGAACCAGCGAACGCTAATAATCTTAAAACCAAGTACCATTAAAGATGGAATCGTGCCTGAAGCAATCCACGTACTAATCATGGCGCCGATTAAAATAAAAATAAAAATCGGAATGATGCCCTTTTCGATTCCTTCTTTAATCCCGCTATTCACACTTTCCCAATCAAAATGGCGTAGTTTGGCCCACAGAATAACAACACTCATCGCCAACATTACGGGAACTTGTGGTGATAGACCAAAACCAATGACGCCAACACCCATAATGCCTAAAACGATGATTAAAATTAAACCTGCTTCCACAACGTTTACTTTTTGAATTTTTTTCATTTTATTTACCTCTTTCAATTTTTCAAACCAACTTTGTCAAATTCGTTTAAAAAATCAGTAACGAGGCATCCCACCACAAGTTTTCAACATTTATCCGCACTCTTTTCTCAAAATTTTGGCCATAAAAAAATCCCTACTGCAAATAATTGCAATAGGGACGATTTACCGTGGTACCACCCAGTTTGAAAGTAAGTCAAACTTACCCTCCACTCACTAGATGATAACGGAATCTAGTTATTAGCCGTTCAAAATTGAAACTCCGCCAAAGTATTTGGTTAAATTATCCTGATCGATTCGCAGCACCCACCGACTTTCTGACACCCAGATAATTAAACTACTTCATGTATGACGTTCAACGTTCATTTATGAGATTAATAAGAGCTTATCACGCTAATTAATGAGTGTCAACTAATTTTTATCATTTAATTTTAATCTAAAGAGTATTTGAAAAAGCGGTTAGCTTCTGAGGATTAGCCTGCGTTACGCAGTGAACCCAAAAACGACTTTTGGCCCACTCCCGCTCTAAATGGCTAATCTTTTTAAATTTTGCCTGTGCCTGCCACGCAATACTAACTAATCGCTTACTAGTCGCTTGCCGTAAATAACCTACGTCTAACCCGGCAAAACGAACACGATCTAGTGCGTCCGCATCTTTAAAGTAGGCCAACAATCTAATTCGGCGTCCAGCAGCCCGATCGTTATACGCCGCCTTAAAATCCACTGCTGCCTGCTGCTCATCACGGCAATGATACGCAACTAGATCTAAAATTGTGTGCATATCATTTTTGGTCAACTCAGGAATAGGCGCATTACTCGTACTATTTAATGGCGCTAACACCTGCAAATTAAACGCCGTCGTCAGGGCCGTATAATTGGCCGTTTGCTTGGTCATTTCAAATAAGGCCAAAAAATTTTCAACTGCTAGCTCCCCGTGACTTGTTTCTGCAGTATTATCAAAACGCCCGATATCATGTAGCGCCGCGGTTAACAGTAGAACAAGCGCATCCCGCTGCGCCATTTGATCTAATTGCGCCAACAATAAGCAATAATACATATCGTGCTTAAAATGCGCCAGACCATGATCCGTAATTTGCTTTTTTGGCCAAAATTTTAATTTTGTTTTATTCGTTAATAAATTAACCAAAAAATCTTGGTACCACTGACCAAAGGAACTATTAAGTGCGGCACGCCGCGTAATTTTAAAATCAAATTGCGTAAATGTCTGCAAGTTATCGAGTTCCGCCTGTTCTAACGTAAACGGTGGTTGGCCAGTGCCACCTTGCGTTTGTGCAGTTTGCCAAACGCCATCTAAATGAGCTCGTAAATAATTTGCGGCATTTGTTCCATTAAAATCCCAACCTGTCGTTATTGCAGGGTCCACAGTACCACGATAAACATTTCTCACGTTATTTTTCTCCTCATAATTGTTGATTTATATCAGATTAGTTATAAAATTTGCTTAACTGTTGTTAGGTTAAAAGATGTCACAATTTTTAATTTTCTTATTGGCCTTCCCTACAGTATAAACCAGATACACTCACTTATTATTCAATTTATATTTACCATTTCACCAAATTAGTGTCAGTATTAGGTCAAGCATATCTTTACTTTTTAACACGTAAACTTGATATGCTTTACTTATTCTGACCGAAGAATCATTAGTTTAAATCGAAAGGATGATTTTATGAAGCTTGCTTTAACTATTTTACTATTAAATGCCGGATACATTACATTAAATACTTTACGAACAATGTTAGTTGTTCGCCGTTCGCGTTATCTCGCACCCTTACTTGCCGTTGTCGAAGAATTAGTTTACGTTATTGCTTTGGCAATCGCGTTGCAGAACATTGATAAACCACTTAACGTTGCTGCATATGCGATTGGTTTCGGGATTGGGATTTACCTCGGCATTTTGTTGGAGGATCGGGTGGCCTTAGGTTACGTTAATTTCCAAGTTACCGTCCAAATTAACGATGACGCACCTAATTATCAACAAAATCATGATTTACCTGAAAAATTACGTGACCGTGGTTATGGTGTCACCGAAACCTGGGGCTACGGTCGTGATGGTGCCCGTTTAATTCTTAGCATTTTGGCACCGCGGAAGGCCGATAAACGTTTAATGCAATCGATCAAGGAATTATCGCCAGAGGCATTTGTCATGGTTGAAGAGCCCACTGAATTTTCTGGAGGGTTTTGGAGCAAGGAAGTTGATCACCGTTTTCGCAATGTAATGAAGAAAAAAAAGAAGGATTAAATTCAGAAACCAGCTCAAGGCAGCCAGATCCCACTTTACGATTGAAAATTATTGCTGCCCCCGCTAACTTTGTCGCTTGAATTTACCGATTTTCGGCAACAATTGTGTTTGAAAATCACTTCTACAAGAATATTTCTTGACCAAACTGGCGTAAGTGTGTTTGAAAAAATACATTTACGCCAGTTTTGTTATGAAATGTTGATGAAAGCCATTTTTAAATCTGACTTAAATTAGAATAACTATTTATTTGTAATTTAGCATTAATTAATCAGCAACTAAGTAAAAGCAGTCTTTCCAGTTGATAATGATTATTAAAAGAAAACTATACTATTAAACGTTTTCTTGCTATAATAAGTTTGTACTAAATGAAATTTAGGAGGCTGATTTTTAATGAAGGTTATTGTTGTCGGTTCATCACATGGTGGTTATGAGGCAGTCCGTGAGACACTTTCTGACTATCCAGACGCAAAAATTCAGTGGTACGAAAAAGGTGATTTTCTCTCCTTCCTATCTTGTGGGATGCAGCTCTACTTAGAGGGCGTGGTCAAGGACGTTAACAGCGTTCGCTATGCCACTCCTGAAGGCATGAAGGCCAAGGGTGTTGACGTCTATACTCGTGAAGAAATCACTGCAGTTGATCCAAAAAAACATACTGTTCACGTTCAAAATCATAATGATGGTTCCGAACGCGACGAGAATTACGATAAATTAGTTCTTAGTCCTGGTGCCAACCCTGCAGAACTTAAGGTTCCTGGCCGTGACCTAGACAATATCTATAGCATGCGTGGTCGTGATTGGGCAATTAAGCTCAAGCAAAAGACCGTTGATCCAGACGTCCAAAACGTTGTCGTTATCGGCTTTGGAATTGAGCTTGCTGAAATCTACTCACTTGCTGGTAAACACGTTACTTTCATTGACCAGCCTGATCGTTTATTCTCAGCGTACTTAGACAAAGAATTCACCGATATCTTGACGGATGAAATGACTAAGCATAATATTACGCCTGCTCCTGGTCAAACTGTTCAGCGCTATGAAGGTCAAGCCGGAAAAGTTACTAAGGTTATTACCGATAAGGGTGAATATCCAGCTGATCTTGTTGTCGAGGCCACTGGTACAACCTACGCAACTGATTGGTTGAGCGATACGCTTGAATTAGACAAAAAAGGTCGAATCAAGACTAACGAATATATGCAAACTAGCCA
Organism: Loigolactobacillus backii; assembly: GCF_003946275.1. Classification (GTDB taxonomy): domain Bacteria; phylum Bacillota; class Bacilli; order Lactobacillales; family Lactobacillaceae; genus Loigolactobacillus; species Loigolactobacillus backii. The sequence goes on along the minus strand of NZ_RHNQ01000050.1, from coordinate 3,175 downwards.
ACCCGATATTTTTGCTGTTGGTGACGCAACGATGGTTAAATTTGGCCCTGCTGGAAACGCACTTGCTCCTATTCCATCAGCAACCAATGCTCGTCGTCAAGGTCGTTTTGCTGGTAAGAATTTAGTTAATGCTAGTCAACCTGTCCCAAGTGTTAATGGCTCAGTGGCTTACTCATTATTTGACTATAAGTTTGCTTCAACAGGTGTTAAAGAAGCCACTGCTGGCTTCATGGGCCTTGATGTTAAAGCAGTTTTAGTCAAAGATACTGCTCGTCCAGCATTTGTTCCTGATGAAGCTGGTAACGCTCCTGTTTGGTTTAAGTTAATTTACGAACCAAAGACTCGTCGCGTTTTAGGCGGTCAAATCATGTCTACTTTAAATGAAACAGCCAATATTAACGCAATTTCCGTTGCAATTTCTGCTAAGTGGACAATTGACGATTTAGCTTATGCTGATTTCTTCTTTATGCCAAACTTTAATCGTCCGTGGAATATCATGAACGTTGCAGCACAAAACGCAATGGCAATTGAAGACGGTCACCAACAAATTACTGACTAATTAAATTTTTTAAAGTATTGTAAAGTAATCTTTTCTTACGTTATAACTTTAATAGGGGCGAGGCTGGGACAAAAATCCTAGCCTCGTTTTTATTTCCCCGTGCATATTACTCTAGAACGTACGCCAAAAGCGACTTTTATTCCACTCCTACCTCTATTTAGCTACCTAATTTTTACATTAGCCTGAAAAAAAGAACTGAAAATCCAAAATTAACCGGCAACAATTTAAAATAAGTTTCCCCTAAAAATACTGCTACTTTCATTTTTTGATAATAATCTTTAAAATTACACTAGGAATCTTACTAAAGCAACATTAATCCTTTCCAAGCACCGTTCAAAAGCTGTAGAATAGAATTATAGAGAATAATTTTACGTTATAACAATTAACAGCTTTGGCGCAAAGCAACTGTTCTGGCGTTAATTAAATAAAAATTCGGGGGAGTTTCGCTAATGGATACGGAAAAATGTTTAAACTACCAAAAACAGTTTTTTATCGATTTTGCGCAGGCATGGCACGATCGTTCAGATTTAGAACTCTATCGTAAAATTGATACAACGGCCTCATCTCTTCGTTTAGAGACCTCGGAAGTACCGGCCTATATTCTGGCCTACGATAAACAAGCACAAGCTGAGCTTAAAGCCTATTTACAAAGAGGCCTTACCAAATGGTTACGCACTTATATTCCTTTCTTCGAAATTAACAGTGAAGGAGTTGTTATGTTTGGTGATTGGTACCACCGTCGTCAATTTGGTGTTTTAGACGTGTGGAATCGACAAATTATTCAAACGGATGAATTGCAACAACAAATTCTCCCTGAGCTTGAAGGTTACGAAAAGGACAATGATAACTACTTACAGAATCGATTAGATCAATTACACGAGCAGCTTTACCAAGAGGCCAACGAATTACATGCCGATCTAGATCGAGCAACAGAAAACGCGGACTCTGCCGTAGCACAGTCCCGCCTAAATCGGGATAAGGCACCACAACAGAATAGTGGCCGCTTAAAAAATTTACTTAATTTTATGGACAATAATTCTGGAAATGAAGAGACCGCGGACTCTGAAACAACCACTCCCGCACCAAATGCGGCAGAAATTGATGATCTAAAGACTCGTTTTACCGCCGCCAAACAATTGGCCGATACCCATTATGATGAGCAAAAACGACAGTTAGAAGTTGAAGTGGCCGTCATTCGCTACGAATACCAAGCAATCGTCAATCAGTATAGCTCGCTAACTCAATTTGAAAATGCACTGGTTCATATTCAAGAAAGCTATTTAGATAATCTTCAGGTAGCACCTAATCTAGCTAGCGAAGGAGATGACCAGCATGCTTAATTTTAACCAGCCACAGCTAAGAGATCTAATTGCTGCACCAGCAGATATTGGCCAAATTCGGCAAACAACGATGACCCTTTACCAAAAACAGCGCCAGTACGTTATTGATAAACAACAATGGATGCAAAATGATCAGGCACTACTAGAGCTAACTGCCAGTTATACGCGCGTTTTCGCCGATAAAATCTGGGAGGCCTTTAATAACGATAAGTTAATCAGCCAGGCTGAATTATTGGAACACATTTGGATGAATGTTGCGTCGGATACTAATCAACGGCTGGCAATCAATCTTAACTACGCTAGTGACGACGGTCAAAATAACACAATCTTATTTTCAATTAACGAGGCGTTGACAGCCAAGGCTTACTTAACGGCCCAACATTTACCAACGCTACAACAAATCAAAGAAAACGCTTCTGAGGCCTACTTTATGGATGAGGAACAATTTCCTGCCCTTATGCAAATGATCAAACTGCTTTATGCGGCTAAAATTCAATTTCAAACACCGCGGGAAACTGTCCTGCAACCAGTTAATAACCTGAACTTTAAAGTTATTTTCCCGGCGGACAAGAGCTTTTCAACTCGGACAATCGTTACTGATAACGTTCATGAACCGGCCAAGCTTAGCATCAATATTGGCAATTTTGATGTTCGTCATTTTAAAGTTAACGATGATGAAAAAAATGACGTGACGGATCTCGGCCGTTCCAAAATATCCGATAGTGGTCTATTTACTTGGGAAGCCGAAACAATTCCTGATCTACTAAACCATGAATTAACCTTAACCATTTCGGCGGTTGAAGTTGATGCATTACCTTGTCTAGAGGATCTTTTTGTGACCTCTTCCAGTAATAATATTTTAATGAAAACTGGTAGTACGATTGGTACTTATAAGTTAGAATTACCAAATCAAAAAGAACTTGAACTAACAATTAACTCACAAAATGAAACATTGAGCCTCCACTATCCCGATCCAGAAACCCAAATTTATGAATTGAATCACCTCTATCCATTCTTTAGTAAATGGTTGGATCTCGCTATTCAAGCAAATTAAAAAGGCTAAAAAAGTGGCTCTATACTTTTTCCTGTTGATAGTTTACAAATGGTAAACTATTAACAGGATTTTTTGTGCCTTTGAATTTACAATTTAAGGACAGAAAAAGAGCTCACAGCCCTCATCCAAAAAATCCACCCACTACAGTATCATTTGAAAGGATATGAGAAAACCGTGAACCCTATAGACAATCATATAAAATTTGCGCTCAGTATTAAAGAC
>NZ_RHNQ01000005.1 GCF_003946275.1 Loigolactobacillus backii | reverse complement strand
CTTTTTTATTTTTCTGATTTTCAAAACAGACAAAAAACCGGTATTAGTTATTCACCAATACCAGAAAGTGTAGACCCATTAATGTGCGGCAAAAAGGCGTCTGGAATCTGAGTATTACTTTCAGATTTCAGCCGCCTTTATTTATTACTTTTCGAGTGCAGTGACATTATCTAGCTTCGTTTTAACGACTAAAACGTCAGTCAGTGCATTGCGATTAACGTACTCAGTTACTGAGCCCACCAGCATTCGTTCGACTGCATTGAGGCCTGTAGCACCAATCATAATGAGATCATTATGGTGTTCTTCCGGAAAATCCTTTGAAATAACATTTTTAGGATTACCAAAACGAACGTGAATATCAATGTCATCAAAGTGCTGGTCGGTGCTAATCTTGTCAGTTAATTTCTTTAAATAATTTTGTGCGTCCTCTGACATTCTGTAAATAACATCACCGTCAACAAGCCCAGCGTAGTGATAGCTGTACTGTTTAGTATCAAGCACATTTAAAAGATCCAAGTGTGCGTTATTTCGTTGAGCAACGGCGACTGCCTTGTCGAGGGCCAACTCGGCCTCAGTTGAACCATCGACTGGAACCAAGATATTTTGATATTCTTGTAGCATCATGAAAACCTCACTTTCTGGATCGAATTCATCTAACTTACGATCTAATTATAACTTATTTCTTTAAAATAATTCAATTTAATGATTAGTAGTCCGCGATTATCTATGAAGATGTGTAATTTGTAGCACGTTTAAAACTAATTTTGTTACAGAATGCGTACAATGAATAGTTTTTAGGTCGCCATTTTAGTGACTAGTAAATTCGTTTGCCAAGAATATCCAAATCGCGCTCAATCTTATCCATCTCAGCAACGCGCGGTAAGTGCCCCCAAGTAACGAAACCGTTTTTCTTAAAAAGGCTCAAACTTGGTTTGTTGTGCCCAAAAATGAAAGTAACAATCGTGTTAATCTTTAATGCGGGACATTGGCCTTCCACAAATTCTAGGGATTTTTGGCCTAAGTGCTGGCCGCGAAACCCATCGGCAATGTAAAGGCTTAGTTCAACTGTGTGTCGGTAAGCCGGACGACCATAAAAATCCTCAAGTGCAATCCAGCCAGCAGGTTGAGAATTACTTTCTATTAGCCAAATTGGTCGCCGCTCATTGTAGCTATCAAACCAAGTTTGCCGTTCTTCCACGGTAACGGGTTCAACATCTGCGGTGGCCTGGCGTCCAGGAATTGTTTGATTGTAAGTTTGTACAATAAAAGGGAGATCTTTTTGTTGGGCAATTCGAAAATTAATTTGCATTATATTGTGTCATTCCTTTTTGTTTTGTATCACTATTATGATCATTAAGTTTAGTGGTGACAAGCTTGAGTATTGGGATTATTTTGTGGTATACCAGACATTGGGTAAATTTATTGACCAAACGATGAGTGAGCCAAATTTATGTTGGGAGGTGGCTTAATGCTTTTAGCATACGGTTATTTGGCCGTTGCCATTTTGGCTGAGATTGTGAGTAGCTCACTTTTGAAAATGACGGATGGTTTTAAACGGTTAGGGCCAACTCTAATAGTTATTGTTGGTTACGGGATAACCTTTTTCTTGTTATCAGTTGCGCTAGAGCAATTGCAATTGGGTGTGGCTTACGCGTTATGGGCCGGCATTGGCACACTGTTTACTTCAGTATTAGGCGTTGTTCTTTACAAAGAAGCAGTAACACGCAATAAAATTATCGGTGTTCTTTTAATTATTGCTGGTGCCATACTTCTTAATTTATAAAAAGGGGTGATTTAAGTGCGCTCTTATTTGGCTTTAGTTGTTTCTATTTTTGGCGAAATCTTTGGAACGGCCATGATGAAATATGCACAGGGATTTACAGTATTGGTGCCTTCTGTCCTTGGCATCGTAGCTTATTTTATTTCACTTTATAGTTTATCGCTAGCCTTGGAAAAAATTGCCTTAAGCACTGGTTATGCAATTTGGTCCGGCGGCGGGACGGCCTTAACTGCCATTATTGGCGTTGTGTTTCTTCATGAATCAGTGACCTTAATTAAGTTGGCTGGCTTTTTGTTAGTGATTGCAGGTGTTGTCGTTTTAAACTTACGACCGCTAGTTAAAAAGCCAGTTAAAAGTAGTTAATGTACGTTTGAAAAAAGTGGTTAAATGCTACTTTACAATTAAAAATTCTTACTGATCACACGTTATTCTGATTAGTTTTAGATTAGAGGTAGTAGTCAGAATAAGCGCTTTATGTTACTATTAGTTAATTTCGCGTTATACTGAATTTGTTAATGCAGATAGGGGGTCAACTTAAAATGGATACGATTGCACTTGTACTATTGATTCTTATAGCAGCCGGAGTAGTTTACGTTTCGGCGGGTATTTTATTTGAATGGTTTATTTCTGCTATTATTTTTTTAGGTGGGATCATAATCACATTTATTGGTAATTTTCTGACTCTTCTACTGCAGATAGCGATTCGAATTAAACGCTTATTTTTGAAAACCAAACATTTATTAGAGCGTGTAGGCGTTTCTTAATTTAATACCAAAAAAGTGACCGGGTACGGTTCGAAAAAGTGTTCTAATTCTATTTTATAAGGGTGCTTATAGGTTACCAAAGGTTTACCAGAAAAATAAGTTTATGCCGTTCTTCAATAAAGTAAGCTTAAGTAAGGCTAGAGAATGGTTGAAAGATTGCTTTTTCAAGCACATTTAGGCCAAAGTAATCAGAAAATATTAGTAAAAGTTAATTTACGGATAACTTTCTAGTTGATTAATATTTTGCAGTTGTATGAAGGTATTTGCAACAATAATTTTTGGCCCGTGCTTTTAAAACTAAAGGTGAAAATTATGTTTTGAAAGCGTATGATAAGGGTGATTTCATTCTAAATAAATGAAGATAGCTTTTAAATCAATTAACGAGGAGCCTAGCATCATGAAAATCTTACTGGCAAATGACCAGTTAGACACGCAAGCAGAACCTTTATTAAAAGAGAAAAAGCAGGTGATTACTCACTTACACTTGGCAGGGCAAACAGTTATCCCAATGCAAAAATCGGCTATGACTGTGACGGTTGTTCCTGTTCACGGGCGGGTGGTCTTTGCGACGGCCAACGATAAAACTGAAATTTACCCTGGAAAAGTTGTTGTCATGTTACCTAATGAGGCCCACCGCTTAGAGGCTTTAGAAGATAGTGATGTAATCATGATTCATTATAAATTGGCAGAATAGAGGCCGGGATAAAAATCCTGGTCTCTTATTATTTTTGATCATTACTCTAGAACATGGGCCAAAAGTCTGGGTTCACGTGCCTAACTACAGCTAATTTATAGTACAGTTATTAAATTAGCTTACGTTACGCAGTAAACTTAAAACCGACTTTGGCCCTACTCCCATTAGAGCAGTTTGGTTCAAGTCGGCTTAGATTTTTTAGTATCCGTAAAATTAAAATGAGGGGCCACGGACAATCAACTTGTCGGTAACCCCTCATTTTTTATTTTCACTAGAAATGAACACTTATTTAGTAGCCGCCCATTTTTCAATGGCGTGAGCAGCAAGACCAAAACTTAAAACAGCATCTTTAGCCAAAGTTTTTTGAACTAACTTATGATCTAACTGATCAGTTGCACCAACAACTTCAAAGCCGTAAGTTAAAATGTGCAAGTCGGTTTGAACATCGTAGTCAGTTGCAACCACATTTTCGTGTGCGTACGTATAGTTCAATTCACCGTCTGTTACTGCGCCATCTGTATGGGTTACGATAACGCGATCACTTAAGTCACCTAATGGTTGTTGCCCATTTTGTAAGGTTAATAAGTGGTCGGATTCACTGTCGTAATAACTATCTTCGCTCATTGCAAAATAATCTTGAATGGGTTTTTGTAAAATAGCAAGACTATCAATTGCTTGATAAATTTGTGCGGCGTTAAATGACTCATCACCGGCCTTGATTGCGTCACTGTTTTCTTCTAAATAATCTGCTAGTTGGCTGATCGTTAATTCTGCCACCTTTGCCACCTCATTTTTATGTTTATTTTTAGCCTTTTAAGTTCGGCTTTTCTAATAGTTTACCTGATTTTGGATTAATTGTTAAATTAATGCGAAAAATAACGGCCTACTTTACGAATTGGCGGCCGAATATTACAGCAGTAGACTAGCGCGTACCAAAATAAAGTGCCCAGATTTTACAGCTGCAGGCACACTTAATGTAGTTATTTAGATTTTACAAGTTAATTAATTTTTACGACGTTGATCAATGCTGCCACAAGTCGTGAGCAATAAGATTGGTCACGGTACCTTTTGAGTGCAACTGACTGTGGGTTAGATCGGCTAACTTTTGTTCTTGATAGTGTTCAACCTGGCCTTGCACGAGATAGCGCATTGCTTGAGCTTGAGTATTGGCACCGGCACCATCTGTTAATTTACCGTCTAAAGTACTGTAAACGTTGAAAATCCGAATTGCTCGATTACGTTTCAACACGGATTTGCGAGCCACTAAACGGCGGTAGTTTTTGGATTGGCGCGTTGGCCGATTATTGGTTGCGAAAGGAGTCCCTTCGTGCATGGCGCCATCAATTGGTGCACCAAGTAAAACTAAGGTGTGCAATTTTGGTGTACTTGCGTTGGAATCCAATAAAAGCTGGTTGACAAGTGCGTTGCCACCCCAAGAATGGCCAACAGCATTATAGCTAGTGACACCATAGCGTTTGTGTAACGTCACAAGGATTTGCTGCAGCCAATGTGCTTCTTGACGGTAGAAGCTGGAATTGCGCTTAAAAACGATCTGAATAATTGGGTTAGCCATTTTTTTATTTAAATGACCGTAATAATTAATTGGGCCGGTTGTACTAACAGTTACAGTCATGACTTTACCACCAGCATGCTTGGCGGCCAATTGGTTGATCATTGGATTAAAGGTGAAGCCACCACCTAACCAGCCGTGAACGAAAAGCGTGGGGGTTGCGGATGCTTGGAAGTCCTTATTAATCGTGGTTGGTGTTTGCGGTTGGTTGGTCGCTGTATGATCAACGTAAAGTGAGTAGCCCGTCAAGGTTAATAAGCAAACAATAAACAGCCCGGCAAAAATTTTTTTGAACATAATCGGCCTTCTTTGGTGAAACGAATATAAGCATCTTAAAATGTAACACGGCAAGTAATTCAAATACGGGACAGCAATGGCTTGTTCCATTGGCTATCCCGTATTTGATTAAATTTAATGCTGTAAAGTTGTCGCCTTATTAGTGAAGTTAGTCAAGTGCTCGGTAATTTGGTTAGCAGCAGTCATGAGTTGTTTATATTCATCGTAACTAAAGCCTAATTTTTCTTGGCAGCTATTAACACGGTCAAAAATAACATTACGTTGTTGTTGCGCCTTAGCAGTTAACGTGATAATAACCCGCCGTTCATCAACTTTATCACGTTTGCGGTTGACCCAACCATCCTTTTCTAAACGTTTTAGAAGTGGCGTTAGTGTACCACTATCAAGATGAAGGTAGTGGCCAAGATCGTTAACCGTTAACGTTTTATGCTCCCAAAGTGTTAGTAGCACAATGTACTGGGGGTAAGTTAACTGAAATGGAGCCAACGCGAACGTGTAATATTTATTGAATTGTTTTTGGGCTCGGTAAACAGCAAAGCACAGTTGTTCATCAAGCAAGATTGGTTCAGTCATTAGCCGAAGCTCCTTTTTAAATAAATTATACTTAAAGTCAATTTTACACAATTTAATTGTGAGCTCAAGTAAATTAACCTAAAGATGTTACTTAAGATTAAAAGCACGCCAGGCGTTTTCACCGGCCAAAGTCACAAGCGACTTTGTTTGCGCAATCGTTTTTTCTAAGCTTTGTGGTTCAATAACAGTGCTAATGATCAAATCAATGGTTGTTGGTTGTTTGAGGTCGAACGCACGACTACCGACAATTGCGATGACTGGCTTTTGGAACTCTTTAGCGATTTGACTAACAATTAGTGGTAACTTACCATTTTGTGATTGGCCATCCATCCGGCCTTCACCGGTGATTACCAGATCGGCGGTACTGGCTGCCGTTTTAAAATCAAGTAAGCGGAGAATTTCCTGTGCCCCTGATCTTAAGGTAGCGTGAGTGAACGTAAGTAGAGCAAAACCAAGGCCACCAGCGGCCCCAGCTCCAGGGATGGCCTGTTTTTGTGTGTTTGTCGCGCGGCTTGCAAGTTTAGCAAAGTTGGCCACTAGTTGATCACATTGTGGTAGTTGTTCCCGCGTCAGGCCTTTTTGGCGGCCATAAACAAAAGTAGCACCATTTTTACCGGTGAGGGGATTTGTCACATCACTGAGGCCGGTAATTGTGATTTGTTGAAGGCGCGGATCAAGTTGGCTTAAATCAATTTGGGCTAATTGTTGTAGGCCAGTCAGTCCCGGGCCAACTTCTTGTCCGTATTTGTCAGTGAAATGACCACCAAGTGCTTGCAACATTCCAAGACCAGCATCATTGATTGCGCTACCCCCTAGTGCAATGTAAATGCGTTGAACATCCTGTTTCAAAACGAGTTTGATTAATTCACCGAGACCAAAGCTGGTTGCCTGAAATGGTTTTTTAATTGGACCAACTAGTGGAAGGCCTAGGACTTGCGCGACTTCAATAATGGCCGTCTTATTATCTAAGCGGCCGTAGTTTGCAGTTACGGATTTTCCCAACGGACCAGTAACCGTCGCTGTTTCTAAAGTACCACCTTGCTTTAAAAGGCTTGCCAAGGTGCCTTCACCGCCATCAGCAACTGGTAAAATGGTGGTAGAAACATTGGGGGCCAAACGTTGGATGCCAGTTTGGATGTAATTACCAATTTCTTGAGAAGTCGCACTGCCTTTAAACGAGTCAGCCGCAATTAAAATATTTGTCATCTAGAAATACTCCTTACTGTAAAAACTTAAATTTATGTTGAAGTGCTGCTACTAAACATTGTGCAGCCATTTGTGAGCCATTTTGATCAAGGTGAACTTGATCCGTATAGGTCAAATTCCAAGCTGAAGTTTCAATGATTTGCACCTGGTAGTGACGCCCAACTTGCCGGATAGTTGGTGCACAGCGTTGGCTAAAGGAAATTAAAATGACTAAGCGCGACCGGGAAAATTGGTGGCATAGGTTATCTAAAAGTTTAGCAAAGGCCCGTTTAACTTGTACTTGCTCAAGTCGCCAATCGTTAGTGCCAAGGTTAATGATGATTAGATCGCTTGCGGGAACTGGGCACATCGTTGTCGAATTAATTTTGTTATAAAAGTCAAGCGCGCTTGGAACGTGGCCTTGACCAGGCCGACAAATTCCAGCGGCACTATAAGCAATTCGCTGATCAAGCGCGCCGAAATATTCGGCGGTTAAAGCGGCGTAGCTAGTTTCAGCACGATAGTCAATTGCAGGTGTTTTGCCGGCAACCCAGCAACCAGCAGTAATAGAATCACCGATAAATGTGAACCGTGGGCCACCGGGCTTTACTGCCAGCAACGGTTCTGAACTATTAATTGCGATTAGCGAAAAACCTGCTGTGTTCGTCCAAACATTTGCCTGGTCAGTATTTCCGGACATCACAACTTGTAAATTAGTAGCGGCTGCTAAATAGAGTGTGATTGGTTTGTCACTGATAACCTCACGGTGGAAAGGCCGATTATTAACGCGCCAAGCAACAACTTGTGGTGTGGTCTGGCGAATAAAATACAGGTCAATTTTTGTTGGCTTTACAGCATGACAAAAAAATCCGGCGCCAAGATTGGTCGTGTAATTTTCCTGCCCAGTAGAGAGCCAGCGGCCGTAAAAATAGCATCCAGGAAAAGCAGTATTTGCGTTAGTTTTGATTAAATTTAGCATACAGCACGCTCCCTAGCACTATTATAAAGTTTTAAGGCAAATAAAAAAGTGTGCCGACTGAATTCAGTTGAGCACACTTTAATTGGTGGGCATAAAAGTTTTACTAGTGATTTTTGATTTCTTTAAGCAACGTTTGAGACTTATTTTTGTTAGTGCTTTTCTGACTAGCTTATTCTTTTCAAAACTTGTCAGCCACAATTAATTTGGGCGGCGTTTGGCGTCCACCATCATTTTCTTTGCTGCACATTTATAATCGCAAGCAGCGCATTTTCCTTGTTTAGATTTACGTAAGACCTTAACAATTTGCCAACCTGCAGTTGCGACAATTGCGGCCGTGATAACTAAATTAACGAATAAAGCCATAATTAATTTTCCTCCATTTTAGTTTGATCAGCGAAGTCCGATAAGTAAGCCACCTTGATAAATGAAGAAGGCGAGACCATAAGCAACTAGTAAACTGACAACAACTGAGTAAGCGGCCCATTTCCATGTGCCAGTCTCTGCCTTGATAATAGCAATTGTTGCAAAGCAGGGAATGTAAAGCAAGATAAAAACTAGAAAAGCGTAGGCCGATAATGGGGTAAACAAGTGAGCCAGCGCCGCAACCAACATTGAACGGCCAGCAGTATGGTAAAGCACCATTAGTGTTGAACCAACGACCTCTTTGGCCAGAACGCCAGTTAAAATAGCGCTGATGGCTTCCCATGAGGTGATGCCAATAGGATGGAAGAGGGGCAACAAACTACGGCCGATCAAAGCCGAAAAACTTTGCCCAACGTTTGTAGCAACACCAGATGGTCCAAGGTAGCTAAGCAACCAAATCATGACAGTCCCACCAAAAATAACGGTACCTGCTTTATGAATAAAGCCCTTACCCTTATCCCACGTTCCCTGTAAAATAATGTTGGCCTGTGGCATATGGTATTCCGGCAATTCAATCATAAAAACGGAAGTCTCTTCAGAATGGAAAACACTCTGGTAAATTTTAGCCAAAACTAAGGCAACCGCAATTCCTAAAAAGTAGAGCGACAAAACAATGGCTGCTTGGTGTTTACTAAAAAAGGCGGCAACGAAAAGACTGTAAATTGGCAAGCGCGCTGAACAACTCATATAGGGTGAAATTAATGTTGTGATCAGCCGTTCCTTAGGTTGTTCGATTGTCCGAGCCGCCATAATTCCTGGAACATTGCAACCAAAGCCGATAATTAAAGGGATAAAGGCCTTGCCATTTAAACCAACCAGTGACATTAATTTATCCATTACTAAGGCCGCACGGGCCATGTAGCCGGAATCCTCTAGTATCGAAATACAGGCAAATAACATAAAAATTTGGGGCATAAAAACCAGGACACCACCAACGCCGGCGATGATACCATCAACGATCAAAGAATGAAGAAAAGGGAGTGCCCCCAGCGTTGTTAATAATTGATTGGCGCTACTAGAAAGTGGGCCAGAAATAAATTGATCTAAAATATTTGATAATGGCGTTCCCACCCAATCAAAGGTTAATTTGAACATTAGAAAGAAGATACCGGCAAAGATTGGTAAACCAAGTACGGGATTGGTTACAACCCGATCAATTTTAGCCGTAATATCAGTAATTCGTGGATTTTGGGCCTGCTGGCGAGCTTCTTTTAAAGTTGCCTCAATAAATTCCAAGCGCGCTTGATAAATTTTGTCGGCAAAATGTTGCGCCTCATAGTACGGCTGTTGGTTAAGTAGTGGCGTCAGATTATTTTCTTTTGCATAGGTAATTACGGCCTTGTTAGCGTTCATAAACTGAATGGCCAGCCAACTGGCAAATTGTTCACCTAAATTATAGTTACGTTGCAAGCCACGAACAGCCTGCTTAATTGCCGTTTGAATGGCCGAGCTATATTCTAGCTTAAATGTATTGGGGGTTAAATCAGGCTCAGCTTGTAAGAACTGTTGCTTAAGATCCTGAACACCTTTATTACCCCGAGCATTTGTCGCGACTAGATTACAACCAAAGGCATGACGTAAAACATCAAGGTTATAGCTGATGCCTAATTTGCGCAAACTATCAATCATATTTAAGGCAATGATTGTTGGTTTACCAAATTCGAGCAGCTCAATGGAAAGCAGTAAGTTACGTTTAAGCTGAGCCGCATTAGCTACGTTGAGGATGATGTCTTGTGGTTCGTTAAGTAAAAAATTAGTTGCAACGGCCTCATCCTTCGTCAGCGGATTCAGTGAATAAACTCCGGGAAGGTCGACAACGGCTAGCTGGCTATTTTTAATGGCACCAACTTTTTTTTCAACCGTTACGCCGCTCCAATTTCCCATGTAAGCGTAGGAATCGGTTAAGCGATTAAATAGGGTTGTTTTCCCAGTATTAGGGTTACCAAATAGCGCAATTGTCGTCATAAGGTTCCCCCCTTTAGCTGGGCCACTAGTTGTCTGCGTAAACCGACACGTTGTTGATCGAAGGTGATGATAATCGGGCCGTTAAATGGATAACGACGAATAATCTTAACCTTCTTCCCAAGGGTTAACCCGAGATCACGTAAGCGATGCTGTGTTTTCTCGTCAAGTGCAGTTAAATCATGTATGTAAAACGTCTCTGAGGGCGTTTGCTTAAATAAAAACATAGGCTCAACTCCTAAAAAGCTGAATTAAATGACCAACAAAATGTGAACTGAATCGTTTATAGATCCATAAACAAAATTCATATTGTCATTATAAAGCAAAGCGCCTTTAATTAGTTGAAATTACGAAAACTAATTGACATTGAAAATCATTTGTAATCATTTTGTCATATTTAGACAAAAAATTATTTAATTTGAATCAGATTAAAAAAAAATTAATAAATTCTTAGATAACACGTCGTGACAGCTTCATAAAACTAATTAGTAACTTAAAAACTGACAGTTGGCCATTTTAAGCCATTTTACCAATAGTACTAAATGTTGGTTGAAAACGATTTTCTAGTCTAAATGTCTCAAACTGATGTTAGTTTTTAATATTGGTATACTATCTATTATATCAATTATGGCTTGCTTTCATTACTTTCTTTCATTAAAATGTCTACGTATAAGAGAGAGGGAATGAAAATGAAGACGTACTTTCAGCGAATTGGACGTTCATTAATGTTACCCGTTGCTGTTTTGCCTGCAGCAGCGATTTTAGAAGGTATCGGTCATATGCTGCCAAAGAATTGGGCAATCGCACAATTCTTGCAAGTTGGTGGAACGGCCATTTTAAGTTATTTGTCGTTACTGTTTGCTGTTGGTTTGGCGTTTGGCATGGCGGAAGATAAAGATGGGGCGGCCGCATTAGCGGGTGTGGTTGCCTATATTGTGCGCGTTACATATTGATGCCAAAGAACGTTGCTTTATTGGAAGGGATTAAGGTAAGTCAGGTAGCACCAGCATTTACCGCAATCACTGATTCAAACGTTTTTATTGGTATTGTGGCTGGCCTGGTTGCAGCGGCGATGTATAATCGTTTTCATAAAGTTAAGTTGCCAATGGCGATTTCATTCTTTAGTGGTAAGCGATTAGTTCCCATTATGTCGGCCTTGAGTATGTTGGTCGTTACGGCGATCCTATTATTCGTTTGGCCAGTTGTCTACACTGCTTTAATTGCCTTTAGTAAATGGATGGTTGGACTTGGGCCGATCGGTGCCGGACTTTATGGATTCTTCAATCGGCTATTGATTCCAACTGGCCTACACCAGGCGTTAAATTCAGTTTTCTGGTTTAACGTTGCTGGTATTAATGATATTGGTAATTTTTGGGCAGGTACTGGGGTCAAAGGTGTTACCGGTATGTACCAGGCTGGATTCTTCCCGGTGATGATGTTTGGTTTGCCGGCCGGTGCCTATGCGATTTATAAAAATGCCTTACCTGAGCGTAAAGCAGAAACAAAGTCATTGATGATGGCTGCTGGTTTTGCCTCTTTTTTTACCGGGGTCACTGAACCACTAGAATTTTCTTTCATGTTTGTGGCTTGGCCACTTTACTTGTTACACGCCGTTTTCACTGGGTTGTCACTAGCGTTTGCAGCATTTATGCATTGGACTGCTGGGTTTGCGTTTAGTGCTGGGCTCGTGGATTATCTACTCAGTTTTAGAATGCCCCTAGCAAACATGCCTTACATGTTATTGGTTCAGGGTGTTGTGATGGCCGTTATTTATTACTTTGGCTTTAATTTTGCAATTCAACGATTTAATTTGATGACGCCAGGTCGTGAGCCGTTAACGGATGCGGATGAATTAGTGGATGATGACCCTGACGATGATAAATTTACCCGCCAGGCTAAACGAATTTACGCCGCAATCGGTGGCAAGGATAATATTAAGGTGATTGACAACTGTACAACGCGGTTACGATTACAATTACAAGATACAAAGAAAGTTAATCAACCAGTTGTTAAAGCTGCCGGTGCCGCCGGAATCAACGTTTTGGATCAACATAATATTCAAATCGTCATCGGTACAGAAGTTCAATTTGTTGCCGACGCCTTAAGCCAGTTATTTAATACCGGAGCACCAATGAGGGCCTTAGCAACCTCGGCCGAACCTGTGGCAAGTGCCAGTGTGACAGCAACGCCAGCAGCTAAAGTAAAAAGCGTAACGGAAGACTTCTACGCGGTGGCTAGTGGTGAGGCAATGTCGATTACCAAAGTTGCTGATTCTACCTTTGCGCAGAAGATGTTAGGCGATGGCTACGCAATTGAACCAACCTCTGGGCAGATTGTGGCGCCAGTGGACGCTGAAGTCACGAGCATTTTTCCAACTAAACATGCGATTGGCTTCAAAACTGCTGCTGGGTTAGAAGTTTTACTTCATATGGGAATTAATACAGTTGAGTTAAAGGGAGCGCCATTTACGATTGCAGTGACTGAAGGGCAAAAAGTGAAACACGGTGATTTAGTTGCTACGGCCGATTTAGCGGCAATTAAGGCCGCCGAAAAGGAAACAACAATGATGGTTATTTTAACGAATATGCCACTGGTTGCTAGTGTTGACCTTAAACAAGAATCGGGTCAAATTGAGGCAGGTCAAGCTATTGCCGAAGTATCAACAAAATAAAGTAGCCATAAAAAATTGATTTAAAATTTAAGGGAATTAATTATTAGGTTTTTAGATGTTAGTGCGCCAAAAAGACAGACTAAAAACGAATAATTGGTTCTTTTTTTTGTAGGAAAGCACTTAATAAATAGGAAGAAAAGGCTTTTTTAGGATTTTAATTGTGATGAAAAAATTGTTCTAAACCATTGCAATCAATTTTAGGATGATTTAAACTGTGTTTACAGATAAAGGATTGTTACCGCAGATTATGTGGGCAAAACCTGATAAGCCAGTTGTTAGCCGTAATGAAAGCGGTTATCCAACTGATTTTATCAGGCTTTTATACTTTTTGGGTGAACAATCTATTCAGGGGGAGTGATTCATGAAGATTAAAAAAATTTTCAATAATAATGTATTACTCGCTGAACAGGATCATCATGAAGCTGTTTTGATCGGTAAAGGTTTAGCATTCCAGAAAAAAGCAGGTCAGGAAGTTGATGAAACTAAGGTTAGCAAAATCTATGCACCAACAGAAGAAAAATGGCTTGGTATTTTTCGAGATTTGATGCAGGATATTTCACCTGAATATTTTGAAGTTTCTTCGCAAATTATTGAATATGCAGAGCAACTATTGAATACGAAATTTAATGAATACCTGTTGATTGCACTTACCGATCACATTCATTTTGCGATTGTCCGGCAAAAAAAGAAAATTGTGATTCATAACGAAATGCTTTGGGAAATTCAACGGATATACCAGCAGGAATACTTGGTTGGACAACGGGCGCTGGAGATTATTCAGCAAACGTTTAATATTCAACTACCTGATGATGAAGCCGGGTTCATTGCCTTTAAATTTGTTGAGAACAGCATGGGCCGAGGCAATGAAGATGAGACGTTAGCGATGACCAAGTTGATTAACGATGTTTTAAATATTGTCAAATATCAACTAAAGATTGATTTTAAAACTGAGTCAATTAGTTATCAGCGGTTCTTGGTTCATTTGCGCTTTTTCGCGGAACGAATTACTAAAAAGGGGCCGGTAGTCGATAAGACGGATGATGACCATTTCTTATTTGACCATATTGCCCAGAAATATCCTGACGCATTCACTTGCGTTGAGAAGATTAAAGCATTTATTGAGCAGTCAATGAACGAAACGATTTCAATGAATGAACAAGTCTACCTCACAATGCACATTCAGCGTGTGGTGGATGAAGGATAATTTTATAAGTAACGGGATTGTAACTAATTCGATTAGGCAAAACCCAAATATGTAGTTGCTTGTGTCAGGGCAACTGGATATTTGGGTTTTTATTATTTTAGAGAGGTGATCATTTTGGATTATAAAGCATTAGCTGGTGAAATTTTAAAAGACGTCGGCGGGAAAGAAAATATTAATTCAGCGTGGCATTGTGCAACACGAATACGGTTTAAGCTTAACTCTGAAGATAAGGCACAAACTAAAAAGATTGAGGATTTAGATGGTGTTATTACCGTCGTTAAAAGTGCCGGCCAGTACCAAGTCGTTATTGGTAACTCGGTTGCCAAAGTGTTTGACGAATTAGCGGATCAGGCCGGAATTGATAATCCAGATGACGCTACGGAGGCCCAAGCACCAGCACAAGACGACAAGTCTCAATCTAAAGGCAAAAACCTACTTAATCGTTTCATTGCGTTTATTTCAGGTATTTTTACACCATTCTTGGGTGCCTTAGCCGGTGCCGGGATCTTAAAAGGGTTGTTGGCCCTATGTGTTGCCTTTAATTGGTTAACCGTTTCTAGTGGGACGTACAAGATTCTTTACGCAGCCGGTGACTCAATTTTTTACTTCTTACCAATATGCTTGGCCTTCACGGCTGCCAAGCAATTAAAGGTTAACCAGTACGTCGCTGTTGCGTTGGCCACCTCGTTACTCTATCCAACATTGGTTACTGCTGCGACTAACGGTCAAACATTGCGGTTTATGGGCATTCCAGTGGTTCCAACGACGTATACGTCAACCGTTATTCCAATATTGTTGGCCGTTTGGGCATTATCTTATTTAGAACCATTTTTGGATAAAATATTCCCGGATGCCATTCGGAATATTTTCACGCCATTAGTTTCACTAATCATCATGGTGCCTTTAACGTTAATCGTTGTTGGACCAGTTGGTGCGACAATTAGTAATTTATTAGCTAAGGGTGTCTTCGGTATTTATAATTTTGCACCTATTTTGGCTGGAATGATCATGGGTGCTTTCTGGCAAGTCTTCGTCATTTTCGGTGTTCACTGGACGTTTGTCCCGTTAATGATGAATAACATTTCCAAGATGGGCTATGATCCATTGCTGCCAATCTTGAGTGCGGCCGTACTTTCTCAGGCTGGCGCTGCACTTGGCGTTTTCTTGAAATCAAAAGATAAAAAAATGAAGTCATTGGCTGGTTCTGCCAGTGTTACCGGTATTTTTGGTATTACTGAACCAGCTATTTACGGGGTTACTTTAAAGCTGAAACGACCATTTGTTTGTGCCGTTATTGCTGGTGCCATCGGTGGTGGTATTATTGGTGGATTCCAAGTTCATGCTTCATCATTCACACTACCAAGTCTATTGTCATTACCAACGTACCTCGGCAAAGGTTTTATTGGTGAAATTATCGGCCTACTAGTTGCCTTTATTTTGGCCACTGTTTTAACGTACATCGTTGGCTTTACAGAAGATACGAGTACCGATTCTGAGTCAACTAAGGCCGATTTGCCAACTAGCAAGGGAACTGAAACCATCTTAGCACCTGTTGAAGGAACAATTATTCCTTTAACGAGTGTCAAGGATGAAGTATTTGCTTCCGAAGCAATGGGCAAAGGTTTAGCAATTGTACCAACGAATGGCTTAGTTAAATCACCCGTTAACGGGACTGTAACAGCCGTTTACCCAACAGGCCACGCGATTGGTGTCACTTCTAATGAAGGCGCCGAGATTTTGGTTCACATCGGGATTGATACAGTTAAACTTAATGGTAAATATTTTGAAACATTAGTTAAGCAAAATGATGTTATCAAGCAAGGACAATCATTGGTTAAATTTGACCGTGAAAAGATTGCGGATGCAGGTTACGATACAACTGTGATGGTCATTGTTACCAATACTAATGATTACGCAGACGTTAAACCAACTTCTGCTACTGAAGCGAAAAATAATTGGTTGTTAAATTTAAGTGCAAAAACAGAAAATGCAGATCAAGGAGTGGTACAAAATGTATAAGACGACGTTTCCTAAACAGTTTCCAGATGATTTCCTCTGGGGTGGTGCGACAGCCGCCAATCAAGTTGAAGGTGCTTGGAATGTGGACGGCAAAGGTTTAACAACCGCCGAAGTTGTTCGTAAGACAACTGACCGTAAACACATGTCAATGGACGATGTTGACAAGGAGTCGATTCAGGCTGCTTTAGCGGATAAGTCCGCTGCCGATTATCCAAAACGACGGGGTGTTGATTTTTACCATCACTATAAAGAAGATATCAAATTATTTGCTGAAATGGGTTTTAAGGTTTATCGTTTTTCCATTGCTTGGTCACGAATCTTTCCTAATGGTGACGATGCACAGCCAAACGAGGCTGGGTTGGCTTTCTACGAGAAGGTCATCGATGAATTGGCCAAATATGATATCAAACCATTAGTGACACTTTCACATTATGAGATGCCAATTGCTTTGACGTTAAGGCAAAATGGTTGGCTGAGTCGCGATACGATTAAGGCGTTTAATCATTTTACTGAAACCGTCTTTAAACGGTTTAAGGGCAAAGTACCATATTGGTTGACGTTTAACGAAATCAATACCGGAACGTGGGGCTTCCACGCAACTGGGGTGCTGGACAGTCATGAAACGCGAGCAAAGCAATTGCAGATGCGTTACCAGGCATTGCACCATCAGTTTGTTGCAAGTGCCATTGCAACAAAACAGTTACGTGAGATTGATCCCAAGGCTAAAATGGGTTGTATGCTAGCTCGAATGCAAACATATCCTGGAACACCCAACCCAGTGGATGTCCGCACGGCACAACTTGAGGATGATAAAAACCTATTCTTTACGGATGTTCAAGCACGTGGTGAGTATCCAGAATATATGAACCGTTATTTTGCCGAAAATAAGATTGAAATTAAGATGGCAGCGGACGATGAAGCCATCTTAGCCAAATACCCAGTTGATTTCATTAGTTTTAGTTACTATATGACAACTGTCACTAAGGCGGATGAAGGCGAACAAGTAAACGGAAATATGGCAACTGGTGGCCGGAACCCATATTTACAAGAATCAGATTGGGGCTGGCAAATTGATCCAATTGGTTTACGCGTTACGCTAGATGAAATGTGGGATCGTTACCGAAAGCCACTGTTCGTAGTAGAAAATGGTCTCGGTGCTGTTGATCAATTAACGTCGGACGGTAAGGTGCATGATGATTACCGAATTGATTATTTACGTCAGCATATCCAGCAAATGAAGGAAGCCACTGAAGATGGTGTTCAGTTAATGGGTTACACAATGTGGGGACCAATTGATTTGATCAGCTTCTCAACCTCAGAAATGTCCAAACGGTACGGCTTCATTTATGTTGATCAGGATGATCAAGGCAAAGGTAGCTTAGATCGAATTAAAAAGGATTCCTTCTACTGGTATAAAAAAGTTATTGCGTCAAACGGTGAGGACTTAACTGATTAAGTAATAACTGAAGGTACATGAAAAAACACTACTGAATTTAATTAAATTCAGTAGTGTTTTTTCATGTATTTGGTTTATTTTCGCTAATTGAGCACGTCTAAAACAATTCAGTAATAAAATACCGGCAAAAATTAGGTCAATCTAAACTGCGATTCGGACTTCAGTTTATTTTAGTCCGATCGACACCTTGTCTAATGAAGCAAGCAATGGTCCTCAGTGCAGAAATAGACGCTAAGCAATTTTCCAAATACTTTTAGTTAATTAAGGTAGTCAGGAAAATTATTCTGATCAATCGTATAGTCCCGCTCAACTGGATGGTGACCTAATTTATTAAGAAAACTTTCAATTAAGCCTTGAATAGATACCTGTCGATTAAGCAGTGCAATTGCCTCACTGGTAACAGTAAGCAACATCGTTAACTGACGATGTAATTGTGTAATATTGAAGCGCCGATCTTTGGTTGGGACTTTAATTTCGTTAATGGCAAAGAAGCCGTAATAGTAATTTAGCAAATCAAGCAGACCTCTCTAAATTAATTTAGTATTATTATATGATAAATATATACTAATGATACAAAAAGTGCAATAGTAATCTAATTAATTATTAGAGAACCTTCTTCAAGACACATTAAAAATGTATCTTGAAACTATTTGTTGTTGCTATTCGAAGAGGTATATGGAAAAGTAACTTCTCCGGATAATTTAATGTAAGCGTGTTTAAAAAGTCAGAACTTAACTATTTTTTTAATTCTACTAATCGCGAGAGAACAACCGTGACCAGAAGCCCTTTTTGGTTTCGGTTGATTGAGTTTGCATATCTGCCAGTGTTCGTGGCTTATTATTGGCCTCTGTGTTAGCTGGTGTGGTCGCTGCTGAGTTGGCAGTAGTAGTTGCTTCGCTACTAGTCGTCGACTTACGTACCTCAATTGCCTTCAGCAGGTGTTCGTACTTATCGTTTGTTTCATCTAACTGCTCTTGCAACTTTTTGAGTTGGCCAACAACTTCAGTGTTTTGGTCAGATAGTTGTTTTAATGTATAAAGTACCGGCGCTAAATTATCATTGTCAGTAGAGTTGTCGGGAGTTGCCGCTGAGGCCTCTGCCGGCAAAGTTGATTTTGCAGGAGTTGCAGTGCTACTAGTAGGTGCTTCAGAAATAATCTGTTGACCGAATACTTCACTAATAGCGTTTTTCAAAGTTTTATTGTGTTCTTTTTTTATGATATTTACTTGTGCCAAATCAGTGATATTTTGAGCACTATAGAGACGGCCGTTATTTTGATCACGATGGAAGTAATCAGTTCGATGTGTGACTTTTTCGACTAAACCTGAATAGGAACGCAGGGTTTGCGGACTGATGTCAAGTTGATCTGCAGTTTGACGTGGCGTCTGGTATTCTTCACCCGCAACATTTTTCATTATAATCACCTTTACTCCAGAAATTAGCGCGCTTAAAACGCCGCTTAACTTATTATAGCGCATCAAAAAGCGACTGTCAGGGCTTTTTTGATAAATAGTTTTATTTAGAGTGGGCCTGACGATAAAAACTAATAATAGCCATGACGACAACAAAGAAAAAGCTAAAGAAAACGGCAATTGCCTTAGCGAGGCCTGCTATACCAACAATTTCTAGCGCACAGTAAAGGGCAAAATAGGCAATAACATTAACGAGCAAACTGCCAAGACTATTAATTTTTAGTGTCGTGTAGATACTTACGGCTAAAAAACCAATAATGCAGAGACTAATCAACAACATAGCAAACACCTCAAATTGAAATTTTTATGGTAGAAATATTTTCAAAAGTAGCAAGTCGTTAGTGTACTTTTGACCATTATAAAACAATGATCACTTTCAGCTTAACAGGAATTTTCATTATTTGCGATAATTTTGTAAGTCAGGTAGCGTGTTGGGTTAGTCCGCTCGATATCGTTAGTAATCCTCAATTGCGGAGTAGAAGCTAAACGCTTTTTCCAACACGCTCTAGGAAGTTTAACTCGTTCAATGATTTCAGCAAGGTATGCTAAAATGAATGTAAGCGTGTAATTAATGGAGGAATCTTAAATGTATAAAATGATCGTCTGTGATATGGATGAAACTTTACTAGATAATCAGGCCAAAATTTCAAAGAAGAATGAGCAGGCTATTAAGGCCTTTACGGCACAGGGTGGCCACTTTGTGTTAAACACAGGTAGAAGTTTTTTATCTGTGCAAGATAATCTAAAGCAGCTAGGTTTAATCGATAAGCCGAATCAATACGTGATTGCCTATAATGGTGGTGCCATTGTTGAAAATCGCGCCAACCAGATTCTAACCGTTAATCAAATGCCTTTTGAAACTGTCAAACAGATTTTTGATTACGCCGTTAAACGGAACGTCACTGTTCATATTTACGCCGTTCAAGGTCTGTATATGTGGCGTCCAAGTGACCAAGAACTTCATTATATTAAGCAACGGGTTGCTGATTTCGACATTTTAACATCATCTAATATTGATGGCCTAAAGCAGCAGCCATTGGTTAAAATTTTGTATCAGGCCGATGATCCTGCATTTAGAAAAGAATTAAGCCAAGCAGTAGCTGCACTACTGCCAGATGAACTAACGATTACTTTTTCCTCTAATCGTTACGTTGAGTTTAACCCTGCCGGCATTGATAAGGGAACAGCAACTTTACAGTTAGCTAAGCAATTACGGGTAAAGCCAAGTGAAATTATGGCAATCGGGGATAATAGTAATGATTTGGCCATGTTAAACGCAGCTGGACTCGGCGTTAGTGTTCAAAATGGTACCGCGGCTGTAAAGCAGGCCGCTGGTTACGTCACACAGGCCACTAATAATGAAAGTGGTGTGGCCGAAGCGCTAGAAAAATTTGCATTAAGCTAAAAGAGTGTTTGGAAAAGCGCCCAGGTTCTGAGCATTAGTCTAGATTGACGAATAATTCACGTAGTGGATTATTTGGCGATCGTAACTAAGCGCAGGGACCTGCTTTTTCAAACACGTTTCCAGCAAATTAGAGTGTCTCAAAAAGCGCCTAGGTTCCGAGCATTACTGACGATGTCGATCGGACTAGGATGAACCGAAGTCCGAGTCGCAGCCTAAGAAGGATTTTCTCAGGCAGGCTTAGTTCACATCAATCAAGAAAATAGTGACAGAAGTAATTTCTAAACAAAGTCTGACTAGATGTCCAGTGCGGAAGACTTTAAGGCGGACACTAAAAATACTCCCTGAAATTAATTAATGATCTAAATTCAAGGAGTGGTAATAGTGTTGAAAAATTTAACGTTCTATCTGGAGCCTAATTTATTTACCCATTTAGATTTTAGTTGAAATTATTTGCCTAAGTAACCAATAGCCATCCCGAAAATCAAGATAATTAAAACAATTGTTGTGATCACAACGTAAAGTAGGTCACGTTCTTTAAAAAAGGCGTAAATTGAAACGACAACCCGTAAAACGGGCGTTAGAATAAGTGCAAAAAGACCTAGCATAATGATGGCGTAGGGTTTAAATTGGGCAATTCCGCTAAAGATTGCGCCAAAATGGGTAGGAAAACTACCGGCCGGATAGCCTGATTTACCAGTGATTAAAAGGGCTAATAGACCCACACCAATAATAATAGCGGAGATGATCACGCCAATTTGTAAGATGACACCGATTAACTGTTCAACTTGATTCATTTCTTGTTGCATTTTCGTTGATTGTTTCATAGTTAAATTGTCACCCCGAATCCTTTGAGAACCATCTCAAGGCCCATATAACCAATGATCGGAATAAAGATAATTCGAATCCAGCGTGGCTTTAGGCGCTGCATAATACGCGTTCCGATCGTTGCGCCAAACAAAACACCAAGTGCTAACGGTGCGGCAATCTGCGGCTTAATTGAGCCATTAAAGAAATAAACGGTTGCGCTTGCTGCCGCCGTAACGCCCATCATTAGATTACTGGTAGCACTGGAAGGCTTTAGCGGCATTTTCATGAAAGTATCCATTGCCATCACTTTAAAGGCGCCACTGCCGATTCCTAATAGACCACTGGCGAGTCCAGCACCAAACATGACGGTAAAGCCAGCGGGTACATTTTCAACTTGATAATCAACTTGCTTTTTTAGTGCTTTATCATAGTAGCTACTGTTGAGTCTCAATCGTTGCGCGATTTTGTCAGGTTCCACTTTATGGAGGACCTCGTTACCGGATTTTAATTTGCCGTACATGTTCCAAGCTGAAAATAAAAGGAGTAAGCCAAAAAGAATGAACAAAAAGCCGGTGTGAACAACTCCGACTAGAACTGCACCGATAATTGCACCTACCGTCGTTGCGATTTCAAGAAACATAGCAACTCTTAAATTAAGCAGTTCATCTTTGACGTAAGCGATGGTTGCGCCTGAGCTAGTGGCAATGACGGAAATAATACTGGCACCGATGGCGTATTTAATATCGAGTCCAAAAGCCAACGTGAGAACAGGGGTGATGATAATACCGCCACCAATTCCTAGAATAGCACCAAGAATACCGGCGAGTACGCCGACACAAAGAATGATGACAACTGAGTGAATCATAAGGATTACCTTCTTTACAAAATAATTGCGAAAAATATTACTAAAGTAAGGGTACATCATAAAAATTAATTTTTTAGACATGTATCTGCTAAGGAGTGGTTGAAAAAACGGTTAGATTCTACTCCGCAACTGCAGATTATTACTCTAGAACGTGCGCTAAAAGTTTGGTTCACGGGCCTAACTACGGGAAGTTGCTTTTCCAAACACGGTTCCACTAAATTAGCCAGAGAGAAACTAATAAAGGTAATTTTTAAAAACAACCTAGATAGTTAAATATTTCTAAAAAATAATTCTGAAACCATTATTACAATAGCATAGAGTTTTTAATATTAAAAATTCTAATCAACTATTTTGCTGTATTATGGTTAAGTAATAAGGTTAATCTAAAATGAAGTAAGTGGCATGTAAATAAATTAATGAATCAACGTTAATCCAGTGGTATTTTGGAGTGAAATTTGAATGATCTTTCCACGATGCTCCGACCATTAAGAAAGAAGTGAGAATGTAAATGATGAAAATAATTAAGTTACCGTCACTTTGGCTACTAGCGGCCTGGCTATTTTTATTTTGTCAAAGTTTTTACGCTAATTATAGTTGGTATATCTCGTTAGTTTATGGCATTCTGGTTCTGGTTTGGATTTTTATTGTTATTAAGGATTATCGCAAACTTGGTAAATAGTTCGCAAAGAAAAGCTAGATCAAAATTTAACTAGTTGATGTAGCTTACCAAAGAAGGGGCTTCGGTATTTTTGTTTGAGTATTAGACCGAATACTTACTTTGCGCTAAACTAAAAGGTAATTACAAAAAAGGAGTGCTTAATGTGTCTAAGCGCGTGCGCAATATATTAATAAATACTTTGATTGGCGTATTATTAGTCGTTGGTTTAGTTTTAATCTTTAATGAACCAATTAAGAATTGGGTCATCCAAGAGGTTGGCCAAAATAGAGTAGAGCAAGTAACAAAGACTAAAATCGCTAAAAATGAAAAGAAGAAAACAACCTTTAATTTTAAACAGGTAAAGTCGTTGGGCGTTAATCAAGTGGCCCACGTGGCAGTTCACCAAAATGGGCTCTTAGTGATTGGCAAATTGAGTATTCCTAGCGTAGGAATGCATTTGCCGGTTGTGAAGGGGCTGTCTAATGATGCCCTAGCAACTGGTGGGGCAACGATGAAGTCTGGCCAGCAAATGGGTAAACGAAATTACGCGCTTGCTGGTCATTATATGTTGAATAACGGGACAAACCTTTTTTCACCACTTGATAATATCAAGTTGGGAGATGCCGTTTATTTGACGAACTTGGAGCACGTGTACCGTTATCGGGTAATAATGAAGAAGGTTGTTAATCCTTACGCCACTAGTTTGGTTAATGATGTGCCCGGTAAGAAGATCGTGACGTTAATTACCTGCGCTGATGGTGGGGTTAACCGCCTGGCTGTTCGGGGAAAGTTAGTTCAAGTAACCAAGGCAAATAAACAGACACTGGCTATTTTTAATAAAAAATAACTTGAAAAATTTTTAATGAATTTAATTTAGTGTGTCTAAAAGCAAGCAAATTATGTTTTTTAAGCCTAATTATTTACAACCAATTTTGAAGTTACAGTTTAGTAGAAAAAAGAAAATGAAGTGAAACAAAAGTCGGTTTTGGGTTTACGTTCTAGTGGAGTGTAGCGCTCATATTTAAATTAAATTATATCGCTACTAAAAATAATGCTTATGCCGCTTGCCACTGAATTACACGTGGGCAGATTTAGTCAGGTTTCATTCCGGCGCTGGCGTATGGAACGCGTGGCGCGTTGACAAGCTAATTTTCTTTCCGATTAAAACCATTCGGAAAAGAAAATGGATCTTGTCAATCACGCAAAGTACTAAATGACCACAATTCGGTCATCAAGTACCTTCGACACGGCTGATACACCAGCGCCTCCATTTCACCTTGGCAGTGGTTGAGTTCTAATTATTGACTAATCAGTTGTTTAGTTTAGTACAATTCAGCTTTAATGCTGCACAACTTAACGGCGGCCTTAATTGGCCGTCAACACTGACAGCGCTTAAATGTTCCACTGCGGCCAGATGGAATGTAGGGGCGCGAGGACCAGCTGTGTCGATGATTATTAATGGCGGTTTGGGCCATTTAGAGCCATGTTTCAACTTGGCGATTTATGCCCTTAGTTGAATGGTCATCGTCCGTAACATCTAAGATTTTCGTTCCGAAAATCATCCACTATTGTGAAGTAGAATCATGCGGGCTTGGCGAGATCAACTTTTACCCCCGCTTTGCCCTTATCTGGTAAAAGTTAGCTCGCCAACCCGCCACGCGTTCCGTCCTCGCGCACCGGAATGGAATCTAATCTGTTCAGGCTTGTTCCAGTTAAGTTTTGGCGTTCTGAAAACTAGCTAATAGTTTTAAATATGGTCGCTACGATGCTCTAGAGTAATGATCGTAATAGTAAGGGGCTAGGACTTTTGTCCCGGCCCCATTTTTTACACTGTGATTTGAAAAGTTTCTGGTTGCACACTGACTGACGTTAATAAGTTGCCCGGAATGCCTAATTGTCTGGCCGTAGCGACTTTAGCAAGTAATTCAAAGTAGACTTGCTGTTTTGCTTCGGCCGCAGTAAGCGCAAAATCAGTAAATTGACGACCAGAAAAATAATATTGATATTGGAAACCACTTGTTTTTGGAGAAAGGAAGCCACTTTTTAGCCAGTTATTAAAGTCGGCCTGGTGTTCGGCAGTTACGGTTTGCAGGTGAATAGAAAACGATAATTTATTCGACCTAACTGGGATGTCCGAATCCTGTTTTTGTGGCAATTGAAGTTTGATCTGGTTGAGATCCTGCTGAAAGAGATGGACATCAGTGCTGTTAAATAAATGACGGTCGGAAAAGATAACTGGAAAATGCAATGAAAATTGACCGATTAAGTTAGACTTACAGAAAAATTGGACTGAATTCTTGTCGGATCGTAGTTTGTAGGTCAATTGTTGTTGCCTGAGAAAAGTTAAAAAGTTTTGGTAAATTTGCAGTAATTGTTTGGCGTAATGATAGGCCGGCTTGTCAATCTGGTAATCAGTGATATTGGCAAGTATCGCGGGGACACCAAATAATTTGGCACAAAGTGTGCGGTGATTGCCGTTACCAGTTAAAATGTACTGGTTGCTGTGATTTGATTGAAAATAGCTCATTTCGGCTAAGCCCTCACCATTGCTGGCTGTTTCATTAGAGGCATAAAAGTTGGCGGCACCTGCATATTGGCGAGCATCAAGTACATCGAAATTTTTGCGTAATTTTTTTTCATGAAGTACAGCAATCTGATTTGCTAAGCACAAATGGTCCCAAAATGAAAGGCCGTTGATTCCACGATTGATAGCAACTACTTCTGAAAGTGGCACCAATTTAGTGGCAACTTTTTTCATAGGGCGATAGTAATGGTATAAAAACGTCTCGAGATTATTTTGGTTTGTACTTTTTGCTGTGTGAATTGCCGTCATACTCACACCACGTTCAAGTAAGAAATCACGCAAGTGTGTGCTGCTATCTAAAGGATATTTCACTAATTTATTGCCTCAATTCTATAGGATAAAAATTATGTAGATTTTGAATGCCGTACGATTTAAATGAATATTACTTGGCCCCTGAGTGTAACTAGTGTACTTTTACGGATCACGTTTAACCAGATTCTACCGTAGAAAAATCGTGAGCACAGTTGTTTTTGAAAAATAGATTAACAATGAACTGGGGCCGAATTAAATTTAGTTTAACCTTTTGAAGTAAACTTTGAACAAAAAACGGTACTTGAACTTACTTTGGATTAGAATGAACTTGAAGGGATGGCGGTACCATGGAAATTCAACTGGGTGATATTACGAAATCAAAGGCAGATGCAATCGTTAATGCTGCTAATACTAGTTTACTTGGAGGCGGCGGTGTTGACGGCGCAATCCACCGTGCTGCTGGGCCGAAATTATTGGCCGCTTGTCGCAAGTTTAACGGCTGTCCAACTGGTGAAGCACGAATTACACCAGGATTTTTATTACCGGCCAAGTTTGTGATTCACACACCGGGACCGATTTGGCAAGGTGGGCAGAAGCATGAGGCACAGTTACTTCGAAATAGTTACCAAAATAGTTTGGCGTTGGCTGAAAAATACGCCTGTCAAACGGTTGCCTTTCCATCAATCAGTACCGGAGTTTACGCTTATCCATTAGCTGCTGCGGCTAATATTGCTGTAGCAACTATTCAAAATTTCTTAAAGCAGGCAAAGCAGGTTCAACAAGTGACGATGATCTGTTTTGATGAAGTAACAATGCGTGCTTATCAGAGAGCTCTGACCGATCACTTAAAAAATACCGGTAAATGAGTGATTGTGGTAAACTGATAATTAAGTAGAAGACAATTAATAGTTGAATAGCCGGTGTTTTTAAGCATGAAAGGAAGAGTGTTTTAGAATGAGTGAGCATAAATTAAGTGACTTTGCAGAACAGATTATCCAATATCAAAAGAAACATGATTTAACTGATAATGAAATGGCGTTTTCCAGCCACGTTTCGGTTGAACGGATTCATGATATTAAATCTAATGAAGTCGAACCAAATGCGGACGAAATTCAGCGCTTGAAAGAATTCATGGGTGGAAATTAAAAGGCAGTCTTACTGCAGAATACTTTAGTAAAAATTTACGAAGAACGAGATTCTATCTTGAAATTACTTTCGTGAGTGTTTCTAAATTAAATTAGGTCTCCAAAGGCGCTTAAACTTTTTGTGCCTTTGGAGCCATTTTTTACATAAAAAAAACAGCCACCAAAGTAGTTGGGGTGGCTGTTTTGGCACTCATAAAGAGTGCGGACGTGTTAAACACGTTTCGGACTCGAAGTCCAATAAGGTCTGGCACCTTATATGAGTACTATAGCACGTTTATTTCTGTTTGGATAGTGCAGCGAAGCAGAGCCCAAACGTCCTTCTAAATAAACGCTAGGCTTTAATCGATTTATCCGGTTTATTAGTTGTTGTGTGGCGGGCCAAGGCATCCTTCATTGCTCGCCGAATGAGATTGGCAGTAACATTAGTTGATGGTTGTTCATCTGTTCTAACGGTGATGACTTTTCGAAAATTTTCTTCTGATAAGCGCATGATCTATTCCATCCTTTCTAAATTTGATTTAGAAAATAAAAACGCCCCTTAGCTTGTTAGCCGAAGAAGCGTTTGGAATCTCACGTTTAGCTCCTTATCTCTTCAGCTTGTTGCTGCTGGAATTAGCACCTTGCTCATACAAGTAGGTTGCTGTGTTCTCACCGGGCCAGTTCCCTAAAACACTCTGGATAAGACGTCTTTACTTTTCTACCTTCAGAATAGCAAGTCGGCAGTTGAAATGCAAGCGCTTTTTTCACACGCGTATAATGTAATTGTTGGGGGAATATGAAATGATTAAAATGATTGCTCTGGATCTGGATGGTACGTTATTAACATCGCAACTCACGATTAGCTTACGAACACGACAAATACTTTATCGGCTACGGCAACACGGAATATACATAGTATTGTGTACTGGCAGGGCAATTAATGCAATTGTGCCCTATTTAAATGACCTGAATTTATTTCAAGCGGATGATTTCTCAATCAATTTTAATGGTGCAGTTGTTAGCAACAATGTGACCCAAGAAGCCTTAGTACAGAGTGCGCTTAGTAAAGATGATCTGCGACCATTGTATCGGCTGGCACAAAAAATTCAGGCGCCACTAGATGTACTTGATTTTAAGCGCGTTTATTCACTGAGTGAGTTACCTCAATCGACTTACCAAGCGGCGTTAGGCCAATTACTAGAGTTTGTGCCAACAACTTTTGCAACATTATCGGCGGGCCCTTTTGCTAAAGTCGTTTCGAAAAGTAACGCGAAAATGACGGACCAATTAGCCTTACAAATTCCGGAAACCTTTCACCACCAGTTTCACATTGTGCGCTCGCTACCAAACGAACTTGAATTTCTTAAACCTGGCGTTGATAAGGCAACCGGCCTAAGTCAATTACTGACTCACCTTAATTTATCACCGGCCAATTTAATGGCCTTTGGTAATGAACAAAATGATATTGGCATGTTACAGCTGGCCCAAGTGGGAGTTGTTATGGCCAATGCACCGGCAGCCATTAAAACTTATGGGTCAGCGCTGACAACCAGCAATGATGAAGACGGCGTGGCGGACTTTTTAACACAGTATTTTACTTTCTTAAATAACTGACCATTATTGTTGAGATATGAGTTAAACATCATTCAAAACATTTCTTAAGTTAAATTACCATGAGATAAATGATTTAAACCTGTAAATAATAAAACGTGGTTGACAGAGATAAATGATGATGTTATTCTTTATACATTAATTATGAAAATTAAATGAGAACATGAAGACGAGAAGAGTAGTTGATGAGAACAAGACAAGCGAGTCCTAATTGGTGGAAGAGGACCTTGATCAAGTCGGTGAAGATGATCTCTGAATGGTGTCGTTGAGCAATAGCTAGGCGACAACGGTTGTGCCCGTTAACAGCACGACAGTCTAGGTATCATACTGTACTGTCAGAGTCTATTTTTGCGAAAGAATAGAAAAGTAAGGTGGCACCACGAAATTTAACAGTTTCGTCCTTTGGTTAGGACGAAACTGTTTTTTTATTGGTTAAAAATGAGGAGGAAGTTAATATGGTAAAGAGTAGTAATGCAGGTTATCCACGAATTGGTGAAAAGCGCGAATGGAAGTTCTTACTGGAACATCTGTGGGCAAACAAAATTGATGAAACAGAATTTTTAGAAGGGACTAAAGCACTTCGGTTAGCCAATTTAAAAAAGCAGCAGACTGCCGGTGTCGATTTAATTCCAGTTGCCGATTATTCTAATTATGATCACGTTTTGGATACGGCGGCGGCTTTTGGTGTCGTTCCACAACGTTTTGGAACTTTTACAAGCAAATTGAGTTTAAGTGATTACTATAATATTGCCCGGGGGACTAAGGATGCCGTGGCCGCTGAAATGACTAAGTGGTTCAATACAAACTACCATTACATCGTTCCTGAACTAGATCATGTTCATTTTCAATTACTAGATAATCGATGGTTGACTTATTACAAGGAAGCTAAGGCTGAATTAGGAATTGACGGTAAGCCAGTTATTTTAGGCCCAGTTAGCTTCTTGAAGTTAAGCAAAGTTAATGATGAATATGTTCGTGGTGAATTACTTGATCAGTTGTTGGCTGAACTTTTGCCACTCTACGTTCAGATTTTCAAAGAATTAGCTACTGCCGGTGTTAAATGGGTTCAATTAGATGAACCAACCTTAGCCACCTTAGCGGATAAAAAAGAAATTCAACTTTATAAAAAAGTTTTAGAAGCATTGCATGAAGCAGCTCCAGAAGTTAAAATTTTAGTTCAAACTTATTTTGCGGCCGTTGACTATTATCAAGATATTGTCAACTTACCAGCTGCTGGTTTTGGACTTGATTTTGTTCACGATCATGGTGAAAATCTCAAGGCCCTTCAAACCAATGGTTTCCCTGAAGGTAAGGTTTTGGCCGCTGGTATCGTGGATGGGCGAAATATTTGGCGTAGTGATTTAGCTAAGAAGCAGGAATTAGTCGCCAAGATTGAGCAGGCCGTTAAATCGGATCAGCTTTGGTTACAGGCTTCTAATTCATTACTTCACGTGCCAATCACCGTTAAAAATGAGGCCAAACTTGATCCAGTAATTAAGGGCGGCTTGGCATTTGCTGATGAAAAGATAGCTGAAATTGTAACCTTGACCAAGGGTGCGAATGGTGTAGATATTACGGCTGAATTAGCGGACAGTAAAAATGCATTGGATCGATTGAATCAATCGGAACACCGGAATAACGCTAAAGTTAAGGAAGCCGTTCAAACTATTCTAGCTTCTAAAACGGAGCGTCATTCGACCTATCCACAGCGGGTTAAGGCTCAAAGCGTTTTGAACTTACCGGTTTTACCAACAACAACAATTGGTAGTTTTCCCCAATCACCTGAAGTACGGTCCCAGCGGAAGGCCTGGCGTAAGGGTGATTTATCCAATGAGGCCTACCAAGAATTTCTGGATAAAGAAACGAAGCGTTGGATTAAGATTCAAGAAGATTTGGATATCGATGTTCTGGTTCACGGTGAATTTGAACGAACTGACATGGTTGAATATTTCGGCCAGAAATTAAAAGGTTTCACCACAACCCAAAATGGTTGGGTTCAAAGCTATGGTTCACGTTGCGTTAAGCCACCATTAGTTTTCGGTGACGTTCAGTGGACAAAACCAATCACGGTTCGTGACACTGTTTTTGCACAAAAACAGACTGATCGACTAGTTAAGGGCATGTTAACCTCAGCCGTCACAGTTATTAACTGGAGCTTTGTTCGTGATGATTTGCCAAAGAACCTAGTTGCTGATCAGATTGGTTTGGCTCTGCGTCATGAAGTTAAGGCCTTGGAAGATGCCGGCATTAAGATTATTCAAGTTGATGAACCAGCTTTGCGTGAAGGATTACCGTTAAAGCCACGCTACCGGCAAGAATATTTGGATAATGCAGTTAAAGCCTTCAAGATTACCACAACTGGTGTTAAAGATGAGACGCAGATTCATACGCATATGTGCTATTCTGATTTTGAGGATATCTTACCAGCAATCAGTGCCTTGGATGCTGATGTCATTTCAATTGAATCGTCACGCTCTAAAGGTGAAAGTATCAAAGCCTTTGAACAAACTAAATACGATAAGCAAATCGGATTAGGTGTTTACGATATTCATAGTCCAAGAATTCCTTCAGTTGAAGAAATTGAACAGAATATTAACCGTGCGCTAAAAGTTATTGACGTTCATCAATTCTGGATTAATCCAGATTGTGGTTTAAAGACACGTAAAGAAGCCGAAACAATTCCGGCTTTGAAGAACATGGTTCAGGCGCGCAATAACGTCCGTGCTAAATTAGGCGTAAAAGAATAGTCGAAAATTGAAAATTTAAAGCAGAAATGCGGCAAAATGAATTTTGTCACAGCAAAAAGGACACCGTCTGGGGAGAGGGTGTCCCTTTTTGTCGTGCTTTAAATTTCTTTTTGTTGGTAGGCGACCACCTTACCATTAACAATCTGATCACATAATTCTGGGTAAGAAATACCATCGGCGACTGCTTCTTGAGGTAGCAAGGAAAGTGGGGTCATACCAGGCAGCGTGTTGGCCTCGATGACAAAGATCCCATCAGCGTTAACGAAGAAATCAATCCGACCGTAATTTGCCATTTCCAGCACTTTAAAGGTCTTTAAAGCAATTGATTTCATCTCTTCATGAACATCGTCGGGTAAATCTGGCGGAGTCACAAAGGTTGTCTTGTTATCCTGGAATTTATGTTCAAAGTCATACCAACCATCATTAACCTTAATTTCAATTCCAGGTAAGGCAATACCATTGACGATTCCCAGTGAGAACTCACGGCCACTGATGAATTCCTCAACTAAGGCCTCGTTATCGAAACGAAATGCATCGGCAAGGGCTGCGTTAAGTTCATTAGCATCATGAGCAAAATGCATACCGATTGAGGACCCACCAGAAGTTGGTTTGACAACGACGGGGAAACCAAAATCCATTGGCGGCACCTCGGCATCATTTTTCGAAACGGCAACGTAGCGCGCCGTTTTAATCTTGTTTTGGAACAATAGTTCTTTGGATATTTTTTTATTCATTACCATGGCAGAAGACAACGGATCGCTACCAGTGTAACGGACGTCAAAAGTATCAAGAACGGCCTGGACCTTACCGTTTTCACCGTCTTCACCGTGAAGACCTAGAAAAACGATGTCTGCAGCCTGACAAATTTTTAGAACGTTTGGTCCAAATAATCCCCGGGTTCCATCCGTCCGTAATTTGTTGATCGCAGCGTTGGTTAGAATCTCATCACTGATCACTTTGGGTTGTGGGGCGGGTTTACGGTCAAAAATCTCATCAATGTTTGTCACATCTTGGAGTTGATCCCCCAAAAATAGATCGATTAAAACTGCTTGATGTCCCTTTTCGCGTAACGCGTTGGTAATTTTTATGCCGGAAGATAACGATACATTTCGCTCTGGGCTCCGGCCGCCTGCTAATACAACAATCTTCATAATTTAAATACCCCCGAATGTTTTTAGAAACCTAAGCTTACCACAAAAAGATAATCAGGGAAACAAAAAAGCGCGATTTAATCAACGTTGGAAGCGCAATCAGTTGGTCCTTTAAAATCAATTGGTTGAAATTGATTCCAGCTGAATGTCCGTGCTCCAATTTGTTTGTGCAAGGTGCTGTTTAAGCTGACCACCTAATTTCTGGATGCCTAATTGAATTGTTTTTTCGGTTAAATTGGTGTAATTTAGTCGGGCGGCGTTTTTAGTATTACTAACTGGAAAAAGATGTTCACTAGGAACGTAAGCAATATTTTCAGCAAGCATCGTTTGTTTTAAAAATTGGGTCATATCCAAGTTACCAACGTTTTGGATAAAGATGAAAAAACCACCTGCGGGATTAACAACGTGAATTTTTTCTGGAAAATAGGTTTTAATTGCGTTCATCATTGCGTCTTTTTTAGTTGCGTAGGCCGTATTCATTGCCTGAATATGTTGATCTAGGTCGTTGTCGGTCAGATAACGATCAACTGCGCGCATCGTTAAGTTAGATGATTGCACGTCACTAGCCAATTTTAGTGCCGTAATGGGCTTTAATAACTTTTCATCGGCGATTAGCCAGCCCAAGCGTAAACTAGGTGATAAAATTTTTGAACAGCTACCTAACATAATAACGCGACCCTCAGTATCAAAGGATTTGATTGCAGGTAGAGCTGCGCCACTGAAACGTAAATCACGGTAGGGTGTGTCCTCTAGGATTATAACGTCGTATTGGTTGGCCAGGCGAACCAACGCCTTGCGTTTTTCTAGTGACATTGTGACGCCAGTTGGATTTTGAAAATCAGGGATCGTGTATATAAATTTAACTGAATGGGTCATGAGAATTTTTTGTAGTTCGTTAACATCTAAACCGTCGTCTTCCATTGGTGCCTCGTAGTACGTTGGCTCGTAAGCATCAAAGGCGGATAGTGCGCCTAAGTAAGTTGGTCCTTCAACGACCATCCCATCCCCAGGATTTAACAACAATTTAGCCGTCAAATCGATTCCTTGTTGGGCACCTTGAGTTAAAAGTACGTTGGCGGCCGTAGCCTGAACGCCGGCCTGCTCAGCCCGCTTGGCGAATTTTGTACGCAAACTTTCTAAACCTGAAGTTGAGGTGTACTGGAAGAGAGTAGCATCCCCCGTGGCCAAAGTATCAGAAAAGGCGGCCTGTAATTCGGCCTTGGGAAATAGTTGATCGTTGGGGTAACCACCAGCGAATGAAATTAGGTCCGGGTTACTAGCATACGCAAAAAGATCAGTTAAACCATTGTCAGTTGTTTTAATACGGCGCGCAAGTTGTGTCATCATTAATTTCCCCATTTCTTAATTAAAATTGGCTATTACAGTTTAGATTTGTTATTAACCATGATAAAATGAAATTTAAGATAAGTAAAACTCAACTTTTTCATATTTAAGTGAAATTAATTCAACTCGAAACTAAGCATAAAAGTTGTGTTAGTTTAGGCAGTGTTTAAAAATTACTTTTTAATGGTGCTTTCCGACTGACATAGTGGAAACATGTTTGAAAAGATAGCTTCCTGTGGCTACCTTGTTTCAACTTGACGTTCTTTGCGTTCGTTGTAAACAACTAACTGTAATTGCGAAGTAGAATCTAAACACTTTTCCAAACATCCCCTAGTACAGGAAGGTCAAATGAATCAAACATGTTTAGCACTTCTTTCTAATTCGGTATACATATATATAAAACCCTCAGGAACCCAAAAAGTGACACTAAAAAGGCAATAATTTTTGTGGTTACTCCAAAAGTTGATCAGGGCGGGGTTAATTACTGCTTTTTTATTTTACTTTTTTTGCTACATTTATTTTTTGAAATTAGTTAATGGCGGCGAGTACCGCCTCGGGTACGAACTCGGGTACGACCCCGGGTACAACCTCGAGTCATACCTCGAAGGAGTACTCGACGATTTCGCGGTTATTTTAATTAGCAATATTTTGTGGCGTTTGGTGGAAACATGTTTGAAAAAAGCAGGTTCCTACGGTTCGGACTTCGGTTCATCCTAGCCCGATCGGCATCGTCAGTGAAGCTAGTAATAATTTTCAATTGCAAAGTAGAATCCAAACGCTTTTCCAAACACGCTAGGCAGTGTTTGACTATTATTCAGAAGGTCACCTTTTCAAACGTAACTCGGGTTATCAATGGAGGTCAGTTGATGTCATCATTTTCTTACGAAGTTTTTCATGCTGTTGTTGAACATAAAACGTTTTATCAGGCGGCCGTAGCGCTAAATGTTACGCCTAGTGCGGTTAGTCATTCAATTAATCAATTGGAAACTGAACTGGGCTTTCCACTGTTTATTCGTAATCGAACCGGAGCAGAACTAACAAGCGATGGTGCACGTATTTTGCCGATTGTTCAGGAAATTTTAAATACTGAGGAACGTTTACGGCAAGAGGCGGCCAATATTCAGGGATTAAATTCAGGATCGTTGCGTATTGGCGCATTTAGTAGTGTCTGTATCAATTGGTTGCCAACAATAATTCGTAAATTCAAGAAAAAATACCCAAAGATTGATATTGCGATTGTTCAAAGCAATTTTAATGATATTGTCAATCAAATTAAGATTGGGACAATTGATATTGGTTTTTCGGCGTTACCAATTGATGAGCAGCTGTTAGTGACGCCACTTGTCAGTGAACAGATATTTTGTATTACGCCTAAAGATTTTATACCTAAGCACAAAACTTACGTTACCAAGGCAGATGTGGCCAACCAGAATTTTATTTTGCAACAAATTGATTACGATAAAGATACCAAGCGTGCGTTAGATCGTTATAATGTGCGACCTAACTCAATTCGTTATAGTATTGATGATCAATCAATTTTGGCGATGGTAGAATCTGGTCTAGGAATGGGTATTTTACCAGAGCTGGCGCTGCAGAAATTATCCGGGGACGTTAATATCTATCCGTTTGATGAAGATTTTCACCGAACAATTGCCTTAGTGACGAATAAAGTACAGGCAACTGCACCATCAACGGCTAAAATTACAACTGCGATTGAAATGTACATCAAAGATCGTTACCAAGATAGCCTGTTGGTCTGACGGAATAATTTAAGCAAAGAAGCGCTTGTCAAAGTTGCGGTAGCGTCTTAAAATAAAAGAGAGATCAAATAAACTTGACCATTAGAAAGTGTGGCAGAATAAATGAGTGAAACAGCGAAATCATGGCTATGGTTTGTTATTGACCTAGTAATCGTCGGCGTAGTCGTTGTGTTATTAGATACTTTTTTGATTGCAAACCATAATGTTGTTGGGCCTTCAATGGAACCCAACTTTATGAACAATGATCGTGTTCTTGTTTGGCGGCACTCGAAGTTAGAGCGGGGGGACGTTGTCATTTTGCACGCACCTGATGGTTCGATGTATATCAAACGAATTATTGGTATGCCAGGCGACACTGTTCGGTCTAAGAATGACACAATGTACGTTAATGGGAAGAAATTATCCGAACCTTATTTAGCAAATTATAAAGAACAACAGGCCGCAAATAATGATGGCTTATTCACGGATAATTTTTCGTTGAATAGTCTGTTTCACAGAAAGACAGTCCCCAAGGGTGAATATTTTGTCATGGGCGATAATCGGCCAATTTCTAAAGATAGTCGAATGATTGGCTTTATTCCACGGGGAAAAATTCAGGGGAAAGTTGTTTGGCGTTACTGGCCACTAAACAAGATGTCAGTGTATTAGTGAAAGTAATGCCCAGATTAGTAGCAAGCACTAACAAAAAGGTTTCAATGGGTAGTACACAATCCATTTGTTAATAACAAATCATTAAGCTGATTAGTTTAGGTTAAGCGACCTAGATTGATTGGCTTTTTTGATCGCGTTTGGAAGCTGATTTTACTAATGCTTTTCTGACTAATTTGGTGTAAACGTGTTTGAAAAAGCAGATTCCTGCGGTTGCCATAGTTGAATGGACAACGGATGAAGCATAAAAATTATTAGCGTACTTTGCTAATAATTCTCAGTTGCGGAATAGTAGCTACAACAGCCAAATCATCTGTTGCACAGATAATTTGTCCGTCTAGGCTGCGATTCGGACTTCGGTTTATCTTAGTCCGATCGACAACGTCAGTAATCCTCAGAGCCATGTTTCTTGCGGCCTGAACTTTTGCCACAAGAATGGACATCGTCCGTAGCATCAAGATTATTAGCGTCTTGGGCTAATAATCTTCAATTGCGAAGTAGAATCTGGTCGCTTTTTCAAACACTCTCTAGATTGATTGGCTTTTTTTGGTCGCGTTTGAACAATTAGTTGCCGATTAGTGGGTAGTATGCTACGGTGTGGGAAAATGAGGTGAGTTTAATGTTAAAAAAAGATGGGCATAGTCATACGGAATTTTGTCCCCATGGGAGCGGGGATGATGTTGAACTAATGATTCAAAAGGCAATTAAGTTTGGGTTTGAAGAGTACAGTATTACTGAACACGCACCACTGCCGCCAAATTTTCGGCAAGATTACGAAGGTAGTGCGGAAGGCATTGATGAAGCGGCCTTAGCGTTGTCTGATTTACCGGCTTATTTTAAAAAATGTCAACAAATGCAGGCCAAGTATCGTGATCAAATTCGGATTAATATTGGTTTTGAGCTTGATTTTCTACCCAGTCAGTTAGCTTGGACGCGGGAATTCTGGCGGGAGTACGGGCCTAAGACAACCGATAACGTGTTATCAATTCATTTT
The DNA here is from genome assembly GCF_003946275.1 of Loigolactobacillus backii. GTDB lineage: Bacteria > Bacillota > Bacilli > Lactobacillales > Lactobacillaceae > Loigolactobacillus > Loigolactobacillus backii. The sequence continues at coordinate 21,502 of NZ_RHNQ01000005.1, read as the reverse complement.
TTGAAGGGTAAGAATAATCATTATTGGTGCGTTGATAATACGCCTGCTGAATTTAAAACTGGCTTGTTGGAAAACGCCGTTGATGATGCACAACGACTTTATGGTCAATACATAGATGCACTAATTGCCGCCGTCGGTACTGATTTAGGTGTTAACGCACCACATCGTTTAGGCCACTTAACTTTAATTAAAAAATTTCAGGATTATTTTGCCTTACCAAGTCGATTTGATCAAAATAATATGAGAAAGATCTACCAATTATTCTCATTATTGCGCCAACGTCACTTTGAAATTGATTTGAATACTGCTGGTCTATTCAAACCGTACTGTAATGAAATTTATCCCTACCCAGAATTGGCTCGTTTGGCTGATACAGAGGGGATTCCGTTAGTTTATGGTTCTGATGCGCACAGTGTTTCTGCAGTTGGTCGAGCTTATCATGAAGTGGAACAATTTTTGAATTAGTTGTTGACATTCACTAAAAAATGGTTATGATGAGAATAACATTAAAAATAAATTAACTATTATGAAGTCGTGATTAGAACAAGTAATTAATTAACTGTCTAAAGAGAAGCTTACGGGGCTGAGAAGAGCTGGCAATAATTAATGAACACACATCTATGAACTTATTGATTGAATGAAGTAAATCAATACGCAGCATCTGCGTTATCAAGGTTGCTGACAACTGTTCTCCTTTTTTAGGATGACTAGTGGTCAGTCAACGTGAGGTTTGCATCGTGAGGTGTAGACAAATTGAGGTGGTACCGCGATTATATTCGTCCTCGAGAGCTCTAATGAGTTCTCGGGGACTTTTTTTATCTAAAAATTAAGGGAGTGTTAGTGATGTTAAACCGCAACTTACCAGTTGGTACACGGGATGAATTCGGTGCTACGGCCCAAATAAAAGAACGAATGATTAATCAAATTCAACGCTATTTCCGTGAACGTGGCTACGCTAAAATAACGACGCCGTTATTAGAATACAAGGCCGTTTTTTCCGAATTAGATTTAAAAACTTACCAGCCTTACCAGTTATTAGACGAACAGGGCGAAACGTTGGTTTTACGGCCGGATTTAACTTTACCGGTGGCCCGGGTAATGAGCACAACGGGTATTAAGACGCCGGTTAAGTGGTATTACAGCGGGGACGTTTTCCGAGTAAAGAAAAAGTTATCCGGTAGTTATAATCAAATTGCGCAAGCCGGTATTGAGTTAATCGGCTATAAGTCACTTAAGGCCGAATGGGAATGTCTTATAGCCGCGGTTGAACTCGCACAGGCCTTACAAATTACGGATTTGAAAGTTGAATTAGGAAACGCAAAATTTGTCCCGTTAGTTTTAGCAGCCTTACCACTAAACGAAATTGAACGGCGTAACTTACAAACGGCGCTCTACGCTAAGGATCTAAGCCGTTATACAACGTTAATTAAACCACTTGCGGCAAGTGATTTTTATCCATTTCTGAAAGTTTGGCCGTGGTTATTTGGTGATTTTGCGGCAGTTTGGCAGCAATTACAACTGTTGCCTAAGATTAAGGCCGTTACAACCATTTGCGAAGAACTAAAGGAAACACAAATTTTCTTGCAACAACGTTTTCCCCAGCAACAATTGACGTTAGATTTAAGTGTTGCGTCGCCACAGACTTACTATACGGGCATGATTTTTCGTGGTTATTGCCAAAGTGCGGCTGATTATTTATTTAGCGGTGGCCGTTACGATCAGCTATTATCTAGTTTCCAAAAAACATTGCAGCCGGCCGTTGGTTTGGCCTTTTCAATTGATGATTTAGTTGCGCGAACAATTACAGGTAAACCAGTAGAAACGACGCTGATTTATTTTGAAACCAGTGATTGGCGCCAGGCTGAGGCGTTAGTTCGTAAGATTCCTAACAGCAGCCTTTGCCTAGCGGATAACTTAAAGGAAGCGCGGCGCTTGGCCGAAACGGCGGGCAGTCGCTTAGTTGATGTAACGGGAAAGGTGGTGCAGGCATGAGTGCTTTAAAAATTGCCTTAACCAAGGGACGTACGGAGCAACAGGTTATACCATTACTAGAGGCTAGTGGCGTCGATTGCACGGCAATTCGGCATAAGGAACGGCGCTTGATTTTTAACGACTTGCCTGACATTCACTTTATTTTGGTAAAAGGGCCCGATGTTTTGACCTACCTGAATCGCGGCGCCGTTGATATTGGCATTGTCGGTAGTGATATTTTATCTGAACAAAATAATCAACAGTACGATATGTTGGATTTGGGGGTTGGTAAGTGCCAATTTGTCCTGGCCTCAACTCCTGAATTCGATCCGAATCAGATTAAGCGCAAGATCATTGCGACTAAATACCCTAACATTACGCAACGTTATTTCCAAAAAATTGGTGAAGATGTTGAAATTATTAAAATTGAAGGTTCCGTTGAACTGGCCCCATTAGTTGGCCTGGCTGATGCCATTGTGGATATTGTCGAAACGGGAACTACGTTACGTGAAAATAATCTGCAAGTCTACGCGCGCTTGCAAAAAGTGTCAACGCAACTAGTTGTTAATCAACTAGCACTGAAACAACATCAAACCGCAATTGCAACGCTAATTCAGCGCCTAAGCACCGCTAAACAATAGGAGGAAAAAACATATGCAAATTTTAAAACAACCATTAGATGAATTATTAAACCAAGTTGCCAAACGTAATCGCCAACAAGCTAACCGACCAGACGTTGAGGCCAGTGTTGCCGGAATTTTAGCAGATGTTCGGCAAGATGGTGATGCAGCCTTACGAAAATACGAAAAACAATTTGATCAAGTTGATTTAACTGATTTTAAAGTGCCGCAAAGCGTGATTGATGACGCCTATGATAATTGTGATCCTAAATTATTAGCCGCCTTAAAATTAGCGCAACGTAATATTACCGCGTATCACAAAAAAGAAATAACTTACGGATTTGTTGACGCTGAACAAAAAGGGGTTGTTCGTGGGCAAAAGGTGTTGCCTTTAGCCGCAGTCGGATTATACGTTCCCGGCGGTACAGCCGCTTATCCATCCACAATTCTTATGAGTGCAATTCCAGCTAAATTGGCCGGAGTTAAACAGATTGTGATGGTCACTCCCCCTCAGCCTGCTGGGATTAATCCGGCAGTTTTGGCAGCGGCTAAATTAGCCGGCGTTAGTGCGATTTATCAAGTTGGTGGTGCGCAGGCAATTGGCGCCTTGGCTTACGGCACACAGAGCATTCCCAAGGTTGATAAGATTATGGGTCCGGGTAATATTTTTGTTGCAACTGCTAAAAAACAAGTTTTCGGTCAAGTCAGTATTGATATGATTGCTGGACCATCCGAAATTGGAATTATTGCTGATGAAACTGCTAAAGCGCAACAAGTTGCGGCCGATCTATTATCACAGGCCGAACACGATAAATTGGCCCGACCAATGTTAGTGACAACTAGTGCGGCTTTTGCAGAGGCGGTTAGTCAAGCCGTTGATGAACAATTAGTAACGTTACCTCGGCGTGAGATTGCAACTGCTTCAGTTAATGACCAAGGTTTTATCGCTGTTGTGGCCAACACTGATGATGCATTTACGCTGATGAATGCCGTTGCACCTGAACATTTAGAAATTCAGCTGGCCAATCCGATGACGTATCTGAATCAGATTAAAAATGCAGGCTCCGTTTTTCTTGGCACTACAGCGTCTGAACCTTTAGGCGATTACGTTGCCGGGCCTAACCATATTTTACCAACTAGTGGCACCGCACGTTTTTTCTCACCCTTAGGCGTTTACGATTTTGTTAAACGAACGCAATTTATTCAATATACACCAGAGGCATTGGCAAAAGAGGCCGCTCCAATCACAACCTTGGCCAGAGTTGAGGGCCTCGAGGGACATGCCCGGGCGATTGAAAGTCGCTTTTAGAAGCGATAATTATAAACAGATCTTAAAAATAGAGAAGAAGCCATGTTTCCAGAGCACGATTTTCATGCTAGGAGAGTGGACATCATCCGATAATAGGATTTTGCATTTTCGCAAAATAGACCTTAAAAATAGAGGAGGAATACCCATGCGTCAAGCCACAATCGAACGACAAACTAAAGAAACCCAGATTAAGGTTTCACTGAATTTAGAAGATGCTAGCAAAATTGAAATTGATACTGGAATTGGTTTTTTTGATCATATGTTAGAGGCGTTTGCTAAACATGGCCGTTTTGGCCTTATTGTTAAGGCAAATGGTGATTTACAAGTTGACCCCCACCACACAACTGAAGATGTAGGAATTGCATTAGGACAGTGTTTTAAACAAGCCTTAGGTGATAAGGCCGGAATTGAACGTTTTGGAACGGCCTTTGTACCATTAGATGAAACTTTGGCCCGCGTTGTTATTGACCTATCAGGACGTTCTTACTTAGTTTTTAATGCTGACTTCGATAATCCTAAGTTAGGTGGTTATGATACTGAAGTTACTGAGGATTTCTTCCAGGCCTTTGCTTTTAACGCTGAATTAAATTGTCACGCTGCAATTTTATACGGTCGCAACACGCACCATAAAGTTGAAACCCTATTTAAGGCATTAGGTCGGGCAATGCGCGCGGCCGTCACCTTAAACCCAGAAGTGAAAGGTGTGCCATCCACTAAAGGAGTGATTTAAATGATTGTGATTGTGGATTATGACACTGGTAACACTCGTAATTTGAAAAAGGCGTTAGATTATTTAAACGTTCCTAATCAATTGTCTGCTGATCCAGCAACAATCTTGGCGGCAGATGGCATTATTTTACCAGGTGTGGGTGCCTTTCAAAAAGCGATGCTGGCCTTGCAGGAACGCCAGTTGATTTCTGTACTTCAAACGGCGGCGGCCAAGGGACAACCAATGTTGGGAATTTGTTTGGGCATGCAGCTTTTATTTGAAACCGGCTATGAATTTGGCGAGGCAAAAGGGCTTGGCATCTTACCAGGTGAAATTGTGCCGCTACCTGAAAAAGATGGCTACAAGGTACCCCATATGGGCTGGAACACTAATACGGCTACGCAAAGTAATCGTTTCGGTAAAATTTTTGATCAGCAGGCCACCTATTTTGTTCATTCATACTACGCTCAAACTTCTGCGCGTAATATCGTAGCCCAGACCGATTATAGTGTTGAGATTCCGAGCATCGTTCAGCAAAATAATGTGATCGGGATGCAATTTCACCCTGAAAAAAGTGGCGCAATCGGTCTTAAAGGACTGAACGCCTTTAAGGAGATGGCCTTAGATGAACGTCTTTCCCGCAATTGATTTACAAGCAGGCCACAGTGTCCGTCTTTACCAAGGCCAATTTGACCAGCAAACGTTAATTAACGCCGATCCAGTTGCGCAGGCCAAACAGATTGAAGCGGCTAATTTAACTAACCTACATTTAGTCGACCTCGATGGTGCTAAGGATGGTTTGCCCGTTAATCAAGCTGTCATTCAAAAGATTCGCAAGCAAACGAGGCTCTTTATCGAGGTTGGCGGTGGAATTCGTAATTTGCAGCAAATTGAACGTTACTTAGATTTAGGGATTGATCGCGTTATTATTGGTTCCGCGGCCTTAAATAATCCAGAGTTAGTTGCCCAGGCAGTTAGAAAATTTGGTGCCGCCAAAATTGTTGTTGGCCTCGATGGCAAAAATGGTCAAGTTGCGACGGATGGCTGGTTGAAGCAAAGTAAGACTAGCATCAGTGCAGCATTAGCGGCGATGTTGGCGGTTGGGGTACAAACTTTTATTGTTACAGATATTCAGCGTGATGGGACCATGAGTGGGCCTAACGTTAGTCTGCTTGCCCAGTTACAGCAACAATATCCTGCAGCTGTCATTGTCGCCTCAGGAGGAATTCGTGATTTGGCCGATTTGAAACAGTTGGCAAAAAATAAGGTTCAATCCAGTATTATTGGTAAGGCGTTGTATGAAGGTACGGTGACATTGGCCGAACTTGCGGAGGTGGAGTGATGTTAACTAAACGAATTGTTCCCTGCCTCGATGTTGATAATGGCCGGGTAAAAAAAGGCGTCAACTTTGTTCATTTAACGGATGTAGGTGATCCCGCTGATATCGCTGCGGCATACGAAAAACAAGGTGCGGATGAGCTTGTTTTCCTAGATATTACGGCAACTAATGAAAACCGCGGTGCTATGGTGACGACGATTGAAAAGGTCGCTAGTCAGGTTTTTATGCCATTAACTGTTGGCGGCGGTATTCATAGTGTGGCCGATATGCAGGCTTTACTAAAGGCTGGCGCGGATAAAGTGTCACTAAACACTGCAGCTGTCACTAACCCAGAATTAATAACGGCCGGCGCAGAAAAATTTGGCAGCCAGTGTATCGTCGTTGCGATTGATGTCCGTTTTGATGCACAGGCGCAGCGTTATCGGGTATACACAAATGGTGGTCAGAAAGTAACCGATTTGGATGCGATTGAGTGGGCCAAGGAAGTTGTTAACCGTGGTGCTGGGGAACTTTTAGTAACCAGTATGGATCAGGATGGGACGAAAGCCGGCTATGATCTTGCGTTGTATCAAGCATTAACCAAAGCCGTGGCAGTGCCAATTATTGCTTCTGGTGGTTGCGGAAAATTAAGTGATTTTAGTGATTTATTTCAGCAAACTAAAGTGGACGCTGCACTAGCGGCCTCAGTTTTTCATTACGGTGAACTTACAATTCCGGAGGTTAAACAGGATTTGCGGCAGAAGGGAGTTAATGTCCGATGATTCAGCCAGATTTTAGTAAAAATAGTGCTGGCCTGATTACGGCAGTGGTCATTGACGCTGCAAGCAAAGATGTTTTAATGGTGGCTTATATGAACGAAACAAGCTTCCAGAAGACATTGGCCAGTGGTGAAACGTGGTTTTGGTCCCGTAGCCGCCAGCAACTCTGGCACAAAGGTGAAACCAGTGGTAATACGCAGCAGATAGTTAACGTTAAAATTGATTGTGATGCCGATACGTTATTAATTAGTGTTAATCCGGCGGGACCTGCTTGTCATACAGGCCACCGCAGCTGTTTTTACCGTGAATTAACTGATTAATTAAAAAGAGGAGAGATTATGATGGAACAAGATATTGCTGAACTTTATAAATTAATTTTGGAACGTAAAAATAATCCTAAAGAAGGTTCATACACCGATTATCTATTTACAAAAGGGCTAGATAAAATCTTGAAAAAAGTTGGTGAGGAATCAACTAAAGTAATCGTTGCTGCTAAAAATCCAAGTGATTCTGAATTCATTTATGAAGTTAGCGACCTACTTTACCATGTATTAGTTCTAATGGTCGATCGTGGCATTAGCCTTGATCAAATAAAGCAAGAACTGGCAAAACGAGAAGGCTTGATGAGTAAAACCAAGGACCGCCGGGAAATTAATGACCTCTAAATTAAAAGCTAAGCGCCGTTTCAAGCGCGCTTGATCACTAGAAAGGACTGACATAATGTTAAAAAAGGCAGTAAAAAAATTGCAACCGTATATTCCTGAAGAGCCACTTTCTGTTTTGGAAAAGAAGGTCGGGGTTGCAAATATTGTTCGTCTGTCCGCCAACGAAAATCCTTTTGGTACTTCACCCAAGGTAAAAGAAGCAGTCGTTAACTGGCAATTTAATGATGCACGGTATTATCCGGATGGTGATGCGCGGGATTTACGGCAGGCAGTTGCTGACTATTTGCAGGTACAGCCGGAGCAACTATTGTTTGGTTGTGGTTTAGACGAAATTATTGAATTAATTTCCCGCAGCTTTTTAGAAGTCAACGATGAAGTCTTAGAACCATGGCCAACTTTTTCGGAATATAAATTACATGCTGAAATCGAAGGTGCCACGGTGGTTGATGTGCCGATATTGACTAATGGCAAATTTGATCTTGAAGCATTAGCCAAAGGAATTACGGCCAAAACAAAGTTGATTTGGCTTTGTAATCCCAACAATCCAACTGGAACCTATTTATCGGTGGTTGCATTACGTCAGTTCTTACAGCAGGTACCGCCTAATGTATTGGTACTGATTGATGAAGCGTACATTGATTTCGTGACCTCGGCTAAACAACCATCAGCCCTACCTTTATTAAAAGAGTTTTCCAACTTATTATTACTTAGAACCTTTTCTAAAGTCTATGGATTGGCCAATTTTCGTGTCGGTTACGCGGTTGTACCGCCAATTTTAATTGCTAGCATGCAGGCCGTTCGTTTACCCTATAATTTGAATTCCTTAAGTCAGTTAGCGGCACAGGCTGCCTTGGCAGATCAAGCTTTTATTCAACAAACGGTTGTACGAGTTGAACAGGCCCGCCAATCTTGGACTGAATTTTTAAAGCAACAGGGGTTGAAATTTTATCCAAGTCAAACCAATTTTATTTTCTTTGCAGCGCCTAATGCCCTGAAATTAAAGGACTATTTACTGCAGCATGGCTTTTTAGTTCGGGGAGGGCTTCGACCTGATTGGCTGCGGGTAACCTTTGGTACGGTGGCACAAAATAAACAATTACAGCATCTAATCAGTACTTTTTATGCCAGTTAGATGGGGAATTTATTACGTTTTATTACGCATGGTACAACTAAAAAGGCTGGGACAAAAAGTCCTAGCCTTTTATTTTTCCGAACATTGCTCTAGAATGTGCGCCAAAAGTCTGGATTTACGTGCCTAACTACAGCTAATCCAATAACCATAGTACGGTTATTGGATTAGCTTACGTTACGCAGTAAACCCAAAACCGACTTTTGTCACACGCCACTTTAGTTGTACCATCTTTTTAGCCGGTGTTTTTAATTATCATTTACCGAGCAAGTATTCTGTGAACTAATGGCCGGGCGCTTCTTTTCTTGATGTGCCATTTTGATCAGGTAACCGGTTAACAAAATGGCAAGGATCACCATGATAATTCCGAATAATGGTGTGAAGGCGATTCCGAGGTGAGCCGTAACTTGGCCGCCGGTAAAGGAACCAATTGTAATACCCACATTGAAGGCCGAAATATTAAGTGCCGAAGCTAGCGTTGTGTCTTTTGGGGTATACTTTTCCGCTAGTTGAACAATATAAAGTTGTAAACCAGGGACGTTCATAAAGGCAAAAAGGCCCATTAAAAGAATGGCAAATAATCCAAGGTACTGATTATGCAACGTTAGAAACAGGAGAAATAGACTTAGTGCTAAACCGATAAACATATTTAGTAATGCATTTAATGGATTTAGATTAGCAAAACGACCACCAAGCGTGTTACCAATCGCCACCATCAAACCGTAAACAATTAAAATAACGACAACAGCATTAGCAGAAAAATGAAGCAGATTTTCTAAAATTGGCGTCAAATACGTGTAGGCGGTGAAGGTGCCACCGTAACCTAACGCCGTAATTAATAGTGCAATGACAAGCGGTGGATTTTTAAAAATACGAACGAATCCTTTAAGATCAGTTTTCCCAGGGATCGGAAGTTTGTCTGGCACTAAAAAATAATTCGCAATTAAACCGATTAGGCCAATGAACGCAATAAAAATAAATGACCAGTGCCACGAAAAGTGTTGGCCAATAAACGTGCCAAGGGGAACGCCGGTAACCGTTGCTACAGTTAGGCCGGTAAACATGACTGAAATGGCACTTGCTCGTTTAGCAGGCTGAACAACATCGGCGGCAATAATTGATGCAACCGACATGAAAATACCGTGAGCAAGGGCGGCGATAATTCGGCCCAGCAACAGTACGCTATAAAAAGGTGCCAGCCAAGAGGTTACCAATAATAAACGTAACCATAATTGCTAACATGAGTTTTTTACGTTGCCAACTTCCAGTAAGAATTGTTAAAACGGGGGCGCCAACTGTAATACCAAGTGCGTACATCGAAACGGTTAGGCCAGCCTGACTAAGTGTGATACCAAAGCTTTTGACTAATAAGGGCATTAGGCCAACGCTAATAAATTCGGTTGAACCAATTGCGAAGGCGCTGATTGCTAAAGCCAATAGCGTAAGTGCAGGTGAAATTGTTTGTTTTTTCATTATTTCTACTCCTTTAGTTGTTATTTACCGCAGTGATTAGTATTATACTTGTACGGAGTAATTAAACAATTACGTACTTTAAAGTGCTGTAGGTACTAAAAAGAAATAATTGGTTATCTTAGCAATAAAGGAGCTAAATCTAATGAAATGTCAAACCTACAATATTGGTGTCGAAGCAACAATGGAAATAATTGGTGGTAAGTGGAAACCGATTATACTTTGCCATTTACGGCATCAGGTAATGCGAACGGGTGAATTACGGCGAGTTATTCCGAATATTACCCAAAAAATGCTAACGCAACAATTACGTGAATTAGAGGCCGATAACATCATTAACCGCCACGTTTATAATCAAGTACCGCCCAAGGTTGAGTATTCACTAACTGATTACGGAAAAAGTTTAAGCCACGTTTTAAATCAAATGTGTACTTGGGGTGAAACACACATTGATTTATTAAAGGCGGCGGGTGAAGACGTTAAACTATTGAATCGTGATGGTGTGGCGCAATAAAAAGATCCTATAATCTAAAAATATTTCTAGATTATAGGACCCTTTTTTGTACGTATTTTGAAATTATTTAATAGTTGTTTTCAATGAATTCAGTGTAAGCACGTCTAAAAAAGTAGATTTCTGTGCCCTTGAACCACGCTTTAGTTAAATGCCAGCTTCTTCAATCGTAGTTGTGTTACCAGCGGCGCGTTTTGCTAGAAAGGTTGTTGGTTTTAAGCTGTCAGTTGCAACAACAAACGTAAAATCAACGTTGGTAGCCACGCCCCACTCACCATTTTTATCCATTGCCACGACGGAAACAGCGCCAATATGGCCACTCCGGTGGTATAGATCATCAATAAATGGATAAACAGCCTTATCGCAGGCTTCTTGCGGGGTTAATCCATCAGCAATTAGTTGGGTAATCTTGAAAGGTAACATGCCTTTCATAAGATCTTCGCCTAATCCTGTTGTGGTAACACCAGCAATATGATTGTCACAGTAAAAGCCTGCACCAGGTAACGGTGCATCACCAAGTCGGCCCTTTGCCTTCATGAAAATACCTGAAGTTGAAGAGCCTGTATGCAAACGACCGCGGTAATCAAGACTGACAACGCCGACTGAATCATGCGTGTTAATAACGTCATGTCGTGTTGCGTTTTTACGGACTTGTTTACCCCAGTATGTCTGGGTTTCCGGCGTTAACATTGTTTTTACAGCAAAGCCGTGTCGTTGCGCGTAATTATTAGCGCCACCGCCAGACAAAAAATTATTTAACTGCTCATGTGATAGGCTACGCGCAACCGCAATTGGGTGCGCAATATCCGTCATACTAGCTACTGAACCGATGCTTAAAGTATCGCCATTCATGAAAGAAGCGTCAAGCTCGACAGCTCCCTCAGCATTTGGTAAACCACCATAGCCAACGGTGTTGAATTGTGGATTATCCTCCACATCTTCAATCGCGCTTTCAACAGCATCACCGCTGGGTCGTCCATTAGCAAGTAATTCTGCTGCCTTAGTGACACCAGCCAAACTCATTTTCCATGTTGCAATTATACCCCAGGTCATCGCGATCGACTCCTCTTATTAGACTTACACCTAGTATAAACAAATTTTGGTAAAATAGTAAAAAAATAGATACTAAAGCGAAAAAAATGAACTAAAGTGTAGCTTTGCAGTTAATTGTAATCAATAAAAATAAATAATAAACAAAATTTTTATTGATCACAATTCATTAACAAAGCTAGCACGCTTAGCTCATCTTTTAGTGACAAAAATAAACCGCAATTGGACTAAAATAACAAATTTAAGTGGCGCGTTATGCGGCCGCGATGAGGTTTGGTAAGCGTTCTTGCCTTTCGCCTGGTCGTAAAGCTAAGATATAGCCGTTTTTCGCCTTTAGAGTGTAGCGCACATCTAAAGCTAACGCGATTTGTTTACCACGGTAGTCATAGATGAGGAGGCTTTTAAAGATTTCACCTGTCATCAAATCCCCTCTATATGTGTTAATAGTTATTCAACACCTACATCATAGTAGGGTTTTATAAAAAAGGGTAGCGGCAAATATGCAAGTTGGCAATTACGAGTGCCAAAACCGTTGAAATCACTAGTGTAACGGGACTAGATTAAGTTTTTATTACGTGAACAAGACATTTGTAAAATTCAAATAATAAGTAAAAAAATGGTGTAAAAATAAGCCCTTATTGTTATGAAAAAGTCATGTAGGTAAAAAAATAGCTTCTTACGTTGTTTACATGCCCTCAAAGCACTGTAAGCAAAATTTAGTACGTGACCGAGTAAAGTTAGCGCAATTAATAATGGTTATCAATTAACGTAGTAATAATAATATCCCGGAAATGGATTGCTAAAATAGCTTTACATTCATAAAAAAATAAATTATAATTTAACCGATAACAGATGATAATGATTATAAATAAGCAATTAATGAGTTAGAGGTGTAATTATGGAACAGACGAAGAAACGATCTTTAGCAGAAAAAATTAATGTTATGCGTGCAAGTGTTATGGGGGCCAATGATGGGATTGTTTCTGTCGCTGGAATTGTTCTTGGTGTTGCCGGAGCAACTAATAATAGTTACGCAATCTTCCTGGCCGGAATTGCCGGAATGTTGGCCGGTACAATTTCAATGGCAATGGGTGAATGGGTTTCTGTAAACACACAACGTGATTCTGAAAAGCGAGCAATCGAGCGTGAATCCGCTGCCTTAGACAATGACTACGCCGGTGAAGTGACTTATATTAAAAACAAGTATATGGCTACCGGTATTTCTGAAAATTTGGCACAAAAGGCAACTGATGAAATGATGAAGGGTGATCGTCTTTATACGGCAGTTCGTGAGCGCTACGGTTTTAATCCAAAAGAAAAGACGAGTGCGTTTGCGGCGGCAATCGCATCAATGATCGCCTTTCCTACAGGCTCAATTTTGCCGTTAGTTTCTATAACATTGTTCCCGGCAGAAATTAGAATTAGCGCAACAGTTATTGCGGTTGTTGTTGCGCTGGCCGTTACTGGTTATACGGCCGCAGCACTAGGTAATGCAAACCGATTTCAGGCTGTTGTTCGAAATGTTATTTCCGGGATTTTGACAATGCTCATCACGTATTTAATCGGTCATCTTTTTGCCCGTTAGTCATTTTGGTTAGTCAGTAATGTACAGCAAGGGAGATTAAAATAATGATGAAAACCTTAAATCAACCAACTAAAATAAAAAAACAAAAGATGACGATGAGTGAACGATCAAATACATTACGTGCCGGTGTTTTAGGTTCCAATGATGGTATTTTAACGGTTGTTGGTGTCCTTTTTAGTGTCGCCGCAGCAACGACTAATCAGTTCACCATCTTTATTGCGGGTCTATCTGATCTTTTAGCTTGTGCATTTTCAATGGCTTCTGGTGAATATGCATCGGTTAGTTCGCAACGAGATACCGAAAAGGCAGTTGTCGCCCAAGAAAAAGAATTGATCCAAACTAACTATGCTGATGAACTAGAGACCGTTGCGGCGTACTATCAGGATCGGGGCGTAACCCACGAAACGGCCCTTGATATTGCCCGTGAGTTAATGCAAAAAGACGCTTTAGGAACCGTCATCCAAATTAAGTATAATTTAGAACTTGGTCACTATATGAGCCCTTGGAGTGCAGCCTTTTCGTCATTAGTGGCGGCGGCCTCTGGTGGAATCTTTCCTTTATTTGCGATGACCTTTTTACCGTTAAGCCTAAAATGGCCAGGTACTATTACGGCGGTGCTATTAGCGGTTGCGTTAACAGGTTATTTAAGTGCTAAATTTGGTGATGGTTCCGCTAAAACGGCGATTATCCGAAATATAATTGTGGGTATTATTACGATGTTTATTCATTATTACGTTGGTCAGTTATTGTAATTTAAGCGAGTTAAATTTTGGTAAGGGAATGGGACAAAAGTCGGTTTTGGGTTCACGTTCTAGAGCATCGTAGCGATCATATTTAAAACTATTAGTTAGTTTTTAGAACGTCAAAGCCTAACTGGAACAAGCCAAATCAGATTAGACTCCATTCCGATGCGCGAGGACGGAACGCGTGCGACTTGGACTTGCCAGGCCCGCATGATTCTACTTCACAATAGTGGATGATTTTCGGAACGAAAATCTTAGATGCTACGGATGATGGCCATTCAACTAAGGCATAAAGCGCCAAAACATGATTCTAAATGGCCCAGACCGCCATTAATAATCATCGACACAGCTGATCCTAGCGCCCCAAAATGAAATCTGGACGCAGTAGCACATTTAAGTGTTATTTGTGTCAATTGCAGTAAAACAGTTATTATGTTGCAAGTAGGTGAAAACTACCTTTGTCAGTGTTGCTGGCTAATTAAGAACACCGATAAGTTGTGCAGTATTAAAGCTGTGGTTCCTACTCAATTGGACTAATTAAACAATTAAATTAATCAATAATCAGAGCTCAACCACTGCCAAGGTGGAATGGAGGCGCTGGCGTATCAGCCGTGTCGAAGGTACTTGATGACCGAATTGTGGTCATTTAGTACCTTGCGTGATTGACAAGATCCATTTTCTTTTCCGAATGGGTTTAATCGGAAAGAAAATTAGCTTATCAACGCGCCACGCGTTCCATACGCCAGCGCCGGAATGGAACCTAGCTAAATTTGCCCACGTGTAATTCAGTGGCCAAGCGGCATTATTTTTAATAGCAATATAATTCAATTTAAACATGAGCGCGACATTCCACTAGAGCAATGTCCAGAAGCAGTAAGGAGCGGCCAGGACTTTTGGTGCAACTTCTTACTATTTTTTACGCAAAGAAACCCCGAAGATTTTTGTTTAGAAAATCTTCAGGGCTTCTTTTTAATTACGGTTGATTCGTAATTTCTTTTGACAAGTTGGACATAAGCCATAAACTTCCATGTGATTTCCAGAAATCATATAACCAGTTAATTCGACCGTTTTGCTTTCCAATTTGCGCTCATCTTTGTTAAAACCATCGTAAGTTACATCGGTAATGCGCCCGCAATTAGTACAAATTGCGTGGTAGTGGGGATCACCAAAATAATCATAGTGTGTACTGCCATCGCCGTTTTGAAGTTCCACAACAAGTCCAAGATCAACGAAGGTGTTTAGCGTATTATAAACGGTGGCGGCACCAAGATTTGGTAATTTTTTATTTAATGCAGTACGGATTGTCTCAACTGATGGGTGATTATGATGGCTGGCGAGGTATGCAAGGATAATATGACGTTGCGGTGTTACCCGTAGTCGGTGTTCCTTCAGTACCTGCAGTGTTTGGTCCATAACGTCATTAGCCACAAGCTGTCATCCTTCCTATTTGTAAGTTCATTATCATAACTTTATTAAACCACTTTTTAAGAATGATTCCAAGTTGAAACTAGCAACTTAATTATAAAAATAATTAAGCTTAAGAAAAACCAGTATTAACTCTGGCTAGATTTGAAAATCACTTTTGTTAGTACCAGTTCAAACAAGGTGAAAATGAGTTTAAAAATTTGAAGCCTTTACTTTTATTAAAATGAAAACTATAATTTACTGAGTATTTAGTAATAATTGTTCTAAATTATATATTGAAGAAATTTATCAATTTAATACGTGATAAGTGAGTTAAGGGGGATCTACATAATGGCAGGCAACACAATTTCTGCGGGGAAAAAAGGGTATAACCGATTTTGGTTTATCTTAACGTTATTAGCAGGAACGTTTACAATGTCAATTAGTCAATCGGCACTATCGACGGCCTATCCGACTTTGATGAGGTATTTTAATATTCCAGCATCAACGGTTCAGTGGTTGACAACAGGCTTCATGTTAGTTATGAGTGTCATGATGCCAGTTAGTCCGTGGTTGTTAAATAATGTACCATTTAAGTGGCTTTATCTGGGAGTATTAGCTATTTTTGACCTGGGTACGTTAATTATCTTACTGGCACCTAATTTTGCCGTCATGATGACGGGCCGTGTTATGGAAGCAATTGCAGTTGGTGTTTTGTTTCCATCTTATCAAACAGTTATGTTATCGATCACACCGGAAAGTAAACGTGGGACAACAATGGGGTTGGCCGGTCTTGTTATGGGTTCTGCACTGGCCGTTGGTCCGATTATCTCAGGAATTGTTTTACGTTTGACTACTTGGCAGGGACTTTTCGTTGTCTTTATGGTTATTATCACTGCTGTTTTTATTTTGGGGATATTCCAAATTAAGAGTGTTATGCCGTTGAAGCCTTCAAGTATTGATTTTCTTTCAATTATTTGTTCGGTTGGTTTTATCGGTATTTTATACGTTGTTAATCAAATTGGTAAACCTGGTGTTAATTGGGGAATTTATACTGTAATTTTGCTGGTTAGTCTGTTGATGGTTGTTGGGTTTGTTTACCGGCAGCTTCACTTAACCGAGCCATTACTAGAATTACGGGTGATGAAGTCTTTTAATTACGATTTATCCGTTCTTTTGACGGCAATTTCGTACATTGCGTTAATCGTGGTGACAATTATTTTTCCGCTTTACTATCAGAATATACTCCACGTCACCCCATTTATTTCGGGAATGGCCTTAGTTCCCGCTGCGGTAGTATTGAGTATTTTAAATCCGATGACTGGTCATTTGGCTGATCGGTTTGGATTCCGCAAGGTTATGCTTAGTGGAATGATTTTAATTTGTCTTGGCTGGTTTGGGTTAGTTATTTTTGCTGGGCATCTGAATATTTGGTTAATGATGGTGTTCGCGGCCATCATTGAAGGTGGTAATGCCTTTGTCATGATGCCGGCTGTAACTTTAGGGGCTAATTCTTTACCGGATGACCTGATTGCCCATGGGACTGCCGTTATCACTACTGTTCGCCAAATACTGGGGTCAACCGGGGTTGCGGTTGCCACTTTGATTTTGGCCAACGTCACCGCTAGTCATTTGAATCAGGGGAGTACTAAGACAACTGCTGCACTTGCCGGCTACCATAGCGTTTTTGTAACTTTCTTGATCATTGAATTAATCGGGCTTGGATTGGCCTTCTTGCTTCGCGGTAAAACGAAGCAAACTGCTTAAGTTATTTTGTAATATATAGTAGTTTTTGATTAAACACTGGTAAATGTAAAAATAGTTCTGCTTAAAATGTTGAAGGATGCCACAAAGGTCGCCAACATTTCTAAGCAGAACTATTTTTAATTTGGAACGTGCGCCAAAACCGACTTTTGTCCCACTCCTAAACTATCTCGTTAATCATTATGCATTTGAATAACAATTTTTCCTTGAACGTGGCCCGTTTCGCTTAAGCGGTGGGCGACATTTAAACCAATTTCAGAAAATGGGAGTGTACGGGCGATTGGAACCTGTAATTTATTGGCCGCCAATAATTCGGCCAATTGTTGTAAATCAGTGCCCTTAGGGTCTAGCCAAAAATGATGGCCAACTAATTTAAGCTTTGTCATGAGCTCATTATCAATATTTTCTACGATCGAGGCAACGTGACCACCAGTTTTTAAAACCTTGTAACTGTCAGTTAAAGCCTCACCGCCCACTAGATCTAAAACGGCGTCAAAGTCCTTTAATGTTTCGCTGGGCCTTGTTTCGTGATAATCGATGACTGTCTCTGCACCTAATGATTTAACAAAGTCACTATGGTTAGGGCTAGCAGTGGTTGTAACGTGCGCACCGACCAGGTTTGCTAACTGAATGGCAAAACAACCGACGCCGCCGGAACCGCCAGTGATTAGGATATTTGTCCCGGACTGCAATTTGAGAACGTTATGAATTGTTTGCCAAGCGGTTAAACCAGCAAGCGGGACGGCCGCTGCCTGACTGAAGCTGATATTAGCCGGTTTTTTGGCCAGCTTATCTTGGTTGATTGCAGTGTATTCAGCATAAGTGCCTTCACGACTTAAATCAGGACGCGCAAAAACAGCATCACCAATACTGAAGTCGTGCACATTTTCGCCAATGGCCTCAATTGTCCCGGCGGCATCCCAGCCCAAGGTAATTGGAAAATGAAACGGAAAGGCATCTTTTAGCAGGCCAGTTCGCATTTTCCAATCAATCGGGTTAACTGAAGTGGCGTGTAGTTTAACTAAGACCTGGTCAGCAGTGATTTCAGGTACCGAAATTTCTGCCGCCGTGAGCTGCTTTGCGTCACCGTAATGATTTATGACAATTGCTTCCATCTGCTTTGCTCCTTACCCTTATTTTACTTTTTGCTTTATTATACCACGTTGAATACCACTAATTTTTGACCAATAAAAGGGCTAAATTTGACCAAATTATGAACTTTATCATTGAAAAAACCTACTTATATGAGATTAATGTGACAATTGTTGCAAGTCAGTTAAATCATCCACTTTTCTATTGTTGTTTGGATAAATAAATGCTAAATTATTCTTATCGAAACAATAAGAAAGAAAGAATGAATAATGACTAAAATTGATATTCAAAAAAAATACTTACAGTGTGTAGCGTATATGATAGCAAAGGTTAAAACATTTGACGAAGGTTTTAAGGAATATGAACGCAAACACGAAATTATCGTTAATGACCCAGAAATAACAACCACCGACTTGAAGCTTTCACAACAAAACTTTGCCCGTAGTTTAGAAAATTACAAACGTTTTGTAGCTCGCTTTTCGGCCTTAGATTGTCCAGAACAATACGGCGCGCAACATCGCGCAATGGCAATGAATTTTGAGGCCTATACCCAGGCCATGGCGTTGATTGTTGCGGCATTGGAACCTGAAAAACGCTCCTTAAACGTATTACGTTATCAGGAAGGCTGTCAGAAACGTGAAGCTGCCTTTGAACAAATGACCCAACTATTACAAAATGATTATCAAGAAGCGGGAGTTGTTTAGTATTTATTCGGAAAATAGATTTATTATTCGAGCAGCGGTTAAGCGAGGATCTCGGGCATAATTTAGTCCGAACAATCTGACCGCCGCTTTTTATTTTGGTGAAAAATAATTCAGTAAATTAACCCAAAAAAGAATTACTTTCGCTTATAATAAAGTTGTTGGGCTAGCTAGTGTGTGAAAGCTATTTTTTATAACTATTTTGCAACAAAAATGGTTTTTACGTAGCCAAAAAGTTGAACCTCAGGCTTTTCAAACGCTAGTCTAAAATGTAAATAGATAAAGGTGAATTAAATGATGAATTCAATTGAAGACCGTATCAGTAGTTATTTACAGTGGAACAGACCGGTAACCGTTGTTGTGGACGATCACCGTTTGCCAGTGATTGGTTTAATGGTTAATTCGCAAATATATATTCCGTTAAAAGCTTATTTTCAAGCACTGAATCAAAAATTAGTTGCTCAAGGTTTTAACGTCAGTGGCGATTACTTAGGTGATCAATTTGAATTTACGTTAGGAACCAAAACACTTCGAATTAATGGGATTAGTTTTCCGTTAGACCAGGCACCCTTTGGCAGCAATCAAGAAATTTACGTTAGTGCGGCCTTTGTAGCAGTTTTAACGCGCCACACTTATGAATGGGCCGAAAGCGACCGCTTAATTTTATTTTTACCACTTGATGACGCTAATTTTGAAGTTTCAATTGCTGAATTTCCACCGTTTAGTGTTTTACCAAAACAATTTTTGCATAAGGATCTTGGTGGGGATGGTCACATTCCAACCCTTTTTTGGGCCAACGCACCCAAAGAGACCAAATCTTTTGCCGTGATGTTAGGTGATGAGCACCCGATCGCGGCCGGTTATAGCTACTGGAATATTCTGGGCCTACCAGCGAGTGCTACTGGCGTGGCCGCTAAGGATGACCTAAGTCGCCTGACCCAACGTAGTTACCGGGGAGTAGCGCCGATGCAAAGTTCTGGTTATCATGAATACTTATTTTATATTTTTGCCTTAGATGAAGCTAAAGTTGCTACAACGGGCGCGTTAAATACGATTGATGATGCCAAGCGGGTTTTTCACGGCCATATTCTTGACGTTGGAATTTACCCAACGTTTGCAATGCTTTAGGATTAAACTTTTTAGTTATCAAAAAAGCGGTCGGTGACAAAGAATATTTTGTCGCCGGCCGCTTTCTATTTCCGAACATTACTCTAGTGTGTGCGCCAAAATTCTAAATTAACGTTACGTAGTAAACTCAAAACCGATTTTTGCGCCACTCACTATTTGTGATCTTCTAGATTTTTGCTCTTACTTGTTTTCTTTGTGTTTGGGTAATCATTTTTATCAAAAAATAACGGTTGGTCCAAACCACGCTTGAATTCAGGTTGGATAGTCACGTGACTAATGTGGTATTTTTCTTCCAGTAATTTTTCGATGACACAATCAGTGTGTTCGACACTTTCTAAATCAACATCACGCATATTAACGTGGGCCTCAAAAATGACGGTATGTTCATCAACTGACCAAACATGTAGGTGGTGAATGCTGACAACATTGGGTAATTGCAGAATGTCCTGGGCCATTTCTTTGTAGTCCAACTGTGGTGCCGCCTGCATCAAAATCGAAACGGTAGTGGTAACCACGTGCCAAGCCTCACGAATAATGTAAAGTGAGACCAATAATGTGATCAAAGGATCAACCCACGTGATTGCCCAAGTACGAATGATGATGGCACCAATGACAACACCTACGGAAGACAGTGTGTCGGCAAGTAAATGCAAGTAAGTTGCCTTAATATTTAAATTATGCTTAGCACCACGATTTAATAATAAGGTTGAGCAAAGATTTGCTACGACACTAAAAAGCGCAACGTAAAACATAATTGTACCGTTAATTTTTTGCGGTGAGCGTAATCTACTAGCGGCCTCAGCGATGAGCCCAACTGAAATCAGTAAAAGGATCGCAGCATTAATAAATGCAGAAAGGATCTCGGCGCGTTTATAGCCGTAAGTGTTAACCTTGGTTTGGCGGCGTAGTCCAATTCGATGAGCAATGTAAGATAAAACAATAGATAACGCATCACTCAGATTATGGACGGCATCGGATAATAGTGACAAACTACCTGAGAGTAAGCCACCGATAAATTCAATCAGTGTGATCCCGGCATTTAGAAGGGTGACCTCAAAAAAACGTTTGCCAGATAAACTTGCTTCGTGCATAGGCGGACCTACTTTCTATCACTGGTTCCAAATGTTAATCGAATAATTGATGGATTAAAAATTCCGCAATTATTACGTTAGCTAGCAATTCTTTAGATGATGAAAATTAATCTTTTGTAATTTGAAAATATACATGTACATATATTCATATAACAAGTTAATCATAGTTGCAAATGAAGGTGTGGTCAAGCTAGAGGAGTGTGCGACCATATTTAAAAAAGTGGTTAGATTCTATCCCGCAATTAAGGATTATTACAGGCTTCGCTAATAATCTTGCTATCACGAGCAATAGCTATTTTATGGTAATTAGTATTTTTACCGGCCGCTACGGGTATTTAATCAATTTTCAGTAAATTAGCGGGTATGGTTGCAAGAACGTGTTACAATACGCGTGGTGCTAGTTTGTAATAATACAAAAAAATTAACAAAAAAGTCCAACACAGTTAGACTCATAAGTGACTAA
>NZ_RHNQ01000049.1 GCF_003946275.1 Loigolactobacillus backii | reverse complement strand
AGGAACTCCTTTTTCTAATGTTTTTGAAAATTAATTTAAGGAATCATTCATCCTTACACAAACTATTTTACAGTCTCTTTTTTTCAGCATAGCAAATAATACTGGCCAACAAAATGAATAAACATACTAAAGTATATAAATTGCTTTCACCAACGTAGCTATATTAAAGTGACAGTATGATTAATTGTTGGGTAATGTAACTTGGCCTTAATTCTAGAAATATGATTCTGCTTAGGCGGTGGAAAATATTTTTAAGAGTATCTCTCTAGCCGATTTAGTGGAAATGTGTTTGAAAATTACCTTTGTGAGTATTTTCTGACTAATTTGGTGTAAATCATTGCCCGGTCAACCTTTAAAGCAATGAAATATCCATTTTCTAAAAATAAAATTTTACCGTGACAGCAAACAGACCCTCAACCCAAGGAGGTACAAAAATGACAAAATTTGATGAAGAAAAGCACCTAGAAGAACACTTTGAAACTGAAACAAATCGTAGTGGCGCCCACGACAGCAATATGAGCTATGATGAGCAAAACGAAAATCCAATGGAAAAACCCGAAGTTGCACCAGAACAAGTTCCTGATGCTACTGAAACAATGAATTTCAATAAAGAGGATCCACATAATAATGAGGCCGCGGATCAACGCCGGCAAAATGACACCAGTGTTTACTTGGCGGATAAACAACCCAAGGATGAGGATAAGTAACCAACAATTGCGAAGGAAGTGATTAGCGTTGAATCAAAAAGCACCGGAAATTGTGACTGAATTGCGGCAAAATATTGTGCGCATGCCAGAGATCATTCACCAAGCCAGCGGTATTATTATTTTGGGTAAACGAATTCGTTCGATCATTTTCTCTACTGATATGGCAATTATTAAAAATACCAACGCCGACGCTGTCATTGCCGTTTATCCATTCACACCCCACCCGGCGATCATGCAAGGGATCAGCATGGTGGCGGACATCCCCGTTTTTGCCGGAGTTGGTGGTGGCCTAACTCACGGTCAACGTTCGGTAAACATTAGCCTGTTTGCCGAAAGCCTTGGTAGTCTCGGCGTGGTCATCAACGCACCGACACCGATTGAAACAATTAAAGCGGTCAATCAAGTCGTTGACATCCCACTTATTTTAACGGTGGTTACGGATCGAACCGATTTAAGGCCACGCTTGGCGGCGGGCGTTGATATTGTCAATATTTCTGGCGGAAAAAATACGGTCAGCATTGTGCGGCAAGTTCGGCAAAAATACCCTGAATTACCGATTATCGCCACTGGTGGTAAATCTGATGAAACCATTGAGGCAGTCATTGCCGCAGGGGCCAACGCCGTCACTTACACGCCACCAAGTAATGGTGAACTTTTCAGTAAAAAAATGGCTCTTTATCGGAAACAAGAAATCGAAAGAACCAAAAATAATACTTAGCCGATAAAGTTAAGCGCGTATTCCTGACGCACTAGCAATTAAAATAAAGGAACCCCTGTAATTGGTGAATTTGCTTACCAATTACAGGGGTTCCTTTATTTAACTAATGTACTATAGCCGTATTTGAAAGGCTGTACCATTCGCTGCACCAACGAATCGGAAAATTTAACCGTTTCAAATTCTGTTGATTACAGTTTGGTCTACTTAGTAGTGAATAAGTTCAAGTAGCAGTCGCTACATTTCAGCGGCTGGCCACCAATTAATGCACCACAATCAAATTACTTCAATTTCAAAATTCGTTCCAGCATTGCCGTACCAGCCGTCAAATCCTCATGTCGAAAATGATTGGCCCGAATTCGTTTCGGATCACCACCGTGGTAATATTCGTACATGAGTTGTCGTTGACCAAAGGCAGCACTACTAACATCAAAAGCCAAATTTAACAATTTAGCCCGATCTTCGGCACCAATTTTTTCTGACGTGTAGGCCTGCCGTAAAATAGTGGCGTTATTACCGCTGAATTCCCTAAAATCAGGAACAGCCACCATTGAGCCGGCTGCTAAATGTTGAATAACCTGCAAGGCCTTCTCGTACATCCTTGGCAAACTATCACGAACTGCAGTTAAGGCTTGTTCGCTAGGGGCAAAGATTCCCTGTTCGTCTAATTGACCGTTCAACTCGGAATTAACGATGGTCCCTTTGATCAACTCAAGATTCGAAGTTAATTCACCTAATTGTTCGGCGACCCCTAAATAATCGGCCAATCCCAAGGCCTTGGCCACCCGAATTGCCAGACTAGTCACAAATTCTAACTTGGTAACACCGCGAACCTCATCTTGGTGCGCAGTGTGGATGAACATCCCTGATTCAACGAAGAAACGGTTGGACATAGCATAATCGTTATAAACAAAAACGTCCGTCCACGGAATAAAGGCGTGCTCGAATAAGACGTAAGCGTCAATTTCGTCAAAGGCGTTACTCAAGGGATAATCATTTTCACTATAGCCAGGGTGATTAAGCGGCTTACGGCAAACGATCTTGGCGCCGGATAAATTAAGCGGCGCAGCAAAAGCAAGACCATAGCTAGTATCACCGGCGTCCAACAATAATTCTGGTGGATTGAAGACTAATAATTCGTCCGCAATGGGCGCTAAAGTATTCACCATTTTAGCCCCAGAAACATAGATTCCCTTTTCGTCATGATCAACTGTGTGAACACCTGCATAACCCTTTGGAATCGCATTTAGCGCCTTGCTACGATCAAGCTGTGGATTTTGCAAGGCGTGGGAAACAAAGATATCTCCCTTTTTAATTCGCTGAGCGTAATTTTTAGCGTTTGCCGCAAAATCAGTATATTTATTTTTACCGAGAAAATCAGCTTTCGCGCTTAAAACAGCTAACCCACTAGCAATAAAGTCAGGTGTCCGCCCTAACATGCCATATGAAGCCTGAGCAATCTCCGTGTAAACTGCTCGCTTCTTCTGCAAATCAGTCACACTACGCGGTGTCATAAAGGCAGTCGCAAAAGTTTGGCCGTCCTCTTGGTAAGTATGTAATTTTGGATTAGTGCGCTGTAAATCATAATAAGTATTAACAACAGCCAGTGTTTTCTGAAAAATTGGCACCTCGGCCACGTTAACTAATGCACCATCAAAGTAGACGGCCCGCCCATCATTTAGATCTGTAATCGAACTCACATTAAAAATCTCCCAACATTTTTATTTACCCTGTAACGCAAAAATTGATTAGATTAGAACGTGTTCTGACAAACGAAACAACTTCAATCCCAATTAACAACCAAATTTTTCGTTACACCTCACAAAACCAATAATACACGACAAAATGAGACTGGCACAAAAAGATTAATTTTGTACCAGTCTCATTTTTAGAAATATTATCCTTACAAGATGCTCTGTAACTCAGAACAAGCCCTTATTTCAAAGCCTTTTGCCAGTCACCAATCATCTTATCAAACGTAAATTCACTGGCCTTCTTCAAGGCAGCCTTACTCTTTTGCGACCAATCTTTCTCGTCGGTTAAAAGCTTAACAACTCGGTCAGCCATAGCCTGAATTCCCTTATCAGGAACAACATAGCCGTTAACGCCATCTTGAACCAATACTTTGGTGCCGTACTTAATATTGTAAGTTACGACTGGAACACCGTAACTCATTGCTTCAACTAAGTTCATCCCAAAGCTTTCCACGTTTGAAGTTTGTAAAATTACGTCGGCGTCACGATAAACAGTCGCTAAATCTTTTTGACTGCGATAATCACCAAAGACAACGTTATCTTTCAAACCTAACTGATCAACTCGTTTATCCAATTCTTCACGGGCCTGTTTAGTTGGTGCATAACCGTGAAGCTCAAGAACGGCGTTAGGAACCTGCTTAACCACATTGCTCATCACAACTAAAGCATGATCAGGCCGCTTATCAGCGCCTAGCCGGCCCACAAAAATGATCTTTGGCCGGTCACCCTTCTTGTGCCGGTGGGTTCCGCTGATTGCAGTATCAGGTGCTACACGAACATTGGCCATTGGGAAGTGCAGCCGAATATCATCCCGCTGTTCCTCAGTAGCAACTAACACACCAGTGAAATCGGCTGGACGTTGTTCAAGCAGTGTCTTGTAGACTTCAAGAACTTGACCGTTTACTGGTGACTTCGCATTATTGGTGTGGACGCCATGGAGGTAACCCCACTTTGCCTTGACATTTTGAATATCTGCAACAACGTTATCTAGCGTGTGGCGATCAGAAATAACGATAGCATCCTTGTCCTTCTTGAAAAGTTCATCCAAGAAAAATTTAAATAGCTCATTTTCGGAGTTAAACCGATAATCATGCCCCTCGTAATTGATTAATTTTCGCATCGAAGGCGCAACACGTTTCCCAATTCGCATCCATGTCTCTTCAATCACTGGTTCACCAGCAAAATTATAATAGGTGCGTGAAGCAACTGTGCCATCCGGATGGAAATAATCACAAGAAGACTTAAAACCACGCCAGTCCCAATTTTCACGAGCAACGATATTACCGCGAATATCACGACTTTCGACACTCATCGTTAAACCAACGGTTCCCGGTAAAACATTTAGCCGGCCAACTGGACGACCTGCATGTTTTATGATGGAATAGTTTGGATTAATCGATTCAACCTGGTATTCATCAAGTGGTACTTCATCCATCAAACGAATATTCTGTTTACGGCGCTTAACATTCAAGGTTCCCTGAAAATAATCATACATATTAAGCGAGAAACGGTGTTCAAGGCCTTCAGTTTCTAAATCACGATACAAAAAACGATTATAATTACGTGAAACATAATATGCTGATTTGCCTTGGTCGTTGAACATTCTGGTTCTCCGTGCCTGCGAATGTTCAGTCCCTGAATTTAACCCAAAAACATTTTCACTAATAAAATAGTACATTTTCTCTTCCCCCTTAAGCCTGATAATTCATGGCAGCAATTTTGGTTGGCCATACTTTATCAGCGTCAGACATCAGTGCTTCCCAACCTTGCCAAACATTTTCTTCGGAATACCTTTCGGCAGAGTTATAAGCTTCTGTACTGTATTTCTGCGTCAGCTGTGGGTCTTTCAAAATTTTAATTGTTGCGTTGGCAAAGGCCTCAACGTCGCCATAAGGTACAATTGTTCCGTTGACACCATCTTCAACAATTTCATTAGGACCATAGTTAACATCATAGGTGACTGATACCAAGCCATGAGCCGTTGCTTCCATAATACCTAAGTTAAAGCCTTCCATATCAGAAGTTAAGCCATAAAGCATCGCTTGATTTTCAACTTCATCGATCTTGTTCGTGTACCCTTTTAGATGAATAACATCACCAAGATCATTGTCAACAATAACCTTCTGAACTTTACGTCTAGCTTCATAGTTATTCGTTGAATCAGCGTAACCATATAGATCCAGTGTTACTTCAGGAACTTGCTTATGAACAAGTGCTATTGCCTCGGCCAACTGATCCAGTTGTTTTTCAGGTGCAATTCGAGCAAAAACAACCATTTTCCCGAAGATTCGCTCCTTCATCGGAATACGTTTGGTCTTTAATAACTTGTCTGACACAACACCAACTGGAATTGTAAAGAGCTTAGCAGTTGGATGATAGCGCATTTCCACATCATGGTTTTGCTTATGCGTTGAGGCAGCAATGGCATCATAACCATCAAGCGCATTTAACGTAAATTCATAATTATTATTAACAATTTCAGCCATTGGATCTTGGGCACTCGCGTGGGCATTATGCAGATAATTGACTGAATAAGCCGCCCGCTTCAAGTGTAAAATTCCCCAGTCAGCAACATGGCCACGATCAATTACATAAATATTCGGGTGTTTCTTAGACCAAAACTCATCATTTAGATCATCAAGAAAACGAACCGTTAACTCTTCAATCGTATCAAACATGTATATTTTACCGTTGGTTCGATCAGTTAATCGCCAACCAGTGGTTTGTAATTTGCCATCATTACCTGGCTTATAAAATTTTTCTACAGCAGGTAGGCCATCAGTATTTAACCAAACCTCAGTATCAACTTTATTATCTGGCGAATACCACTGTGATAACGTCCGAAAACCACGAGTATCATAATTATCCACCCGATAAAGATTATTAAAGCCATCAAATAATTCAGTGGAAACAATCTGTTTATCTTCACCGGTAAAATTAGCGCGCGCGATCAACTGATTTGTTTTGCTGAAAACTAAATAACGTGAAGCCTCTTCTTGTAGATGTGTTTCTGGTACACCGAAATCAAGATCCTCAATATGTTTAGGCTTTTCCTCAACTTTTTGCGCATTTTGAAAATACTCAAACATGTTGATGAGGTGATCATCGTCAATTCCAGCTTCTCGTGTTGCGATATGTAGTTTAGGATCCCAATCGCGCACAACTAAACGGTAATCAACCTGATGGTCATTAAATAGTTCAATCCGTCGTAGCTGAGCAAATTCAATCCCAGATTTATTCTTTTGCATAACACTATTAATAAAAAATATCATAATTGATCCTCCTGTCTCTTCATTCCAAATTTAAAAAATAATAACAAGGCCTTACCCAAACGCCAAACAGCCCAAAGGTTTGCTTACCGCTCGCCAATTAACCAACTACCACTCATTGCACCGATCCAATTCTGCCAAGCACTACTATCGTTGTCACCATCACCACGAGAATGATCAGCCTGGACCTGAATTTCTTGATCATTCAAAATAACCTTTGGTGACCAAATTCCTGGCGCTTTGACGTACTGTTTTTCCATTCGGGCCGCGGCTACCGTTGCAGTCGTTTTTATACTTTGGCCCTTATTCTCTTTGTGCGTCTTTACTTCACTTTTCACAATAGTTTTTTTCTTTTGCTTAGTTGTTACTTCGGCCTTAACTTTTGGTTTGACCTTAGCCCTAGACTTTTTACTTTTTTTAGTAGCCGGTGACTTACTTAAATCAATAACGTAGCTACTAGTAGTCCCAGCAAAAATAGCCTCATCCTTGGGTAAATTCGTATGTTTCAATTTATAGCCTTGACTCTTATATTTATCCAGCGTATTTTGCAGCACTGCATTAGTCGTACTAGCCTTACCCTGCAGTGTATAACTAGTCAGTGTCTTTCCCGCTGCTTTTACCGTGATTGTTCGCGAAATTAGGGCCTTTCGAACAAATAAGGCCCGGGTCGTGGCTGTTTGACCTGCTGCATCAGTGACACTATAGCTTACCCAATACTGCCCAGCCTGCCCGGAATTCAAGCCACCATAACTAGTCACTTTAATAGTACTCGTCAAGTTTTCTCCGTTGGGACCAGTCGCGTAGGCACCCTTTAGCAAATTAACATCATCGCCAACATAAATCTGCTGTTCTGGTACATGAATTGTCGGCAAGGCACTAGCAGCGACAACTTGTGTAGCAGATGTGAGCACAAACGGAGTTCCCAGAGCAGCAACCCCAGTTAAAATTGGACTAGTTAGTAATAGCGTTAACCCAATGCGCTTTTCCAATTTCACTTATACCACTTCTCCCCCCTCTGATCCTTAGTTAAATTCCATTAAAAAAATTCCATTAAAATAACAACAAAGCCCCTAGAACGATCGCAAAAAACGGTTGAATTCTATTTTGCAATTGCAGCAAGTTATCTGTTTAAAAAGAATTTGCTAACCTACAACTTACCGCTATGGAAATTATGCTTGGAAAATACTTTTACTAGTATTTACCTGGCTAATTTAGTGTAAACGTGTTTAAAAAAACAGCGCCATTCCCACACACTTAAATTAATTCTATTACAAAATACTGCAAAAAAATAGTTTCAAGATATTTCCTATCCACAATTTCAGTCTACGCCTTGCCATTTTTTTAACAATGTTTTGGCAAATATTTGCCAATCTGAATTTGTTGGGGGCAGCATCCAAACAAGCTGTGTGGCATCCACAGAACTGTAACCATCTGTTATGGTAATATCCGTGTTTTCATCAGGTTGTTCATCGATAACAACCGGTAATTGACTAACCTTAGCAATTTGTTGTGTTATTTGTGCAGTCCAAAAAGGCGCCTTTTGAAAATCAACTACAATGTGAACTGGCCTTTTTATCAGGTTCAGTGGCAACAGCTGACTTAATAACGCATCATATTGCGGCTCAAGTCGCGCCACAGTCGCTTGTTCAACATCATAAAGTGGCAGTTGAGCTAACCCTTCGTGCACCGGCGTCAAGATTGTTGCTAACTGTTCACTTAACATACCTGGTAATGGTGCGTAATCTAATTGGCCTCCAGTCAGCCAGTCACGGTGGTGTAGATTGATAACCGCGCGAATAATATCCTGATCAATTTGTTTAAGCTTTGACTGTTCAACATCTGGCTGAAATAGAATTTCTTGGTAAATTTTCGAGCTAACCCGCCACGCAAGTTCATCCATTTTATCAAACATTTGATCTTCAAAAATCAGTGTATTTTCGGGCAACTCATCACAAAAGACTAAGCCACTCAGTATAATAGCGCCGATCTCATTAACTAATGGACCTTCAATTGGCTGCTTAATTATTTGAGCAACCTCATCCCATAAAGCACGCAGATTTTCAGGTAACTCATCCCGCACAAAAACACCAGTCATAAAATGTTTCCCTTGAATTCGACTTAAACTCACTCTAATCCAGGCCCTCAAAAAATCGGCCGTGCTCTTCTTGCAATGTAAATTAAAAGTCTTCGTTAATGATTCAAATATAGCCTGACTCTCGGAACGCCAACCAACTAAACCAAACTTATCATCATCAACGGCCAAGGTTAAATTAGTAAGCCAGCCCCGAATTGTATTTTCGGTAACTAATGCTTCATCAACGTCGTCATTACCAAAAATTAACGCAATCAGCCGGGAATGCTCAGCGTGGGATTGCTTGCCATCACGAAGTATCGTCTGTATCCATTTAACAGACTTTGAACGCTGCAGGTACAAGCGGCGAAGATTCACTAAATGATTGCGCGTCAAGTGACCAGCAGTTAGCTCTGGCGTTGCCGTATTAGAAAGGTCAGTGTAAATTGTTTCTAAGTCCTTAGTTAGCGCCTTAAACTCAACGTGGCTTGCCTCTGCCAGTTGCGGCATATCATCTTCAGGATGATCTACTAGTATTCCCGAAATCAGTAAGTTTAACTGATTCTCACTACCTAGTAAGTCTTGAAAATCCATCGAATCCCTCCTCATATACTAAATACCTTTCGTTAAGGTATTCACTTATATTTATAATCTACCGTATAAAAATAGATTAACCAATCATTCTCTATAACGCAAACCATAAATCAATGAATTATGTTATAAAAAGAGACCACAAATTCATTGAATATTAGTCTATAATGGGTATTATAAACTATTAAGAAACAAATGATAAGCTCGTTCATTAATTGGTAAACTAAATGATTGGATAAGAGTATAATGAGATTATGCTAAAATCAAGTGATTTAATTCAAGGTTGTTCAAAGATTATTAATTTAGTTATTAGTTTTGTGATTAAGCTGTTCAAACGTGGAGGGAATATTTGGATGAAATTATTTAAGAGTCGAAATTCAAAGGTTGAGACTAAGGGTGAATCAACCACAGAAGATAAAAAAAAGGTCACTACTGACAAGGTTGTTGAAAAAAATAAAAAGACCAGCACTAAAACACCTGTTATCTCGGCGAACTTCACAGAAAAAAATAAAAACAAGAACAAAGGCACTAGCAAACTTGAAATTGCCAAAATAGATTCGGATCTTCCAGCGCAAACTAAACTAAAATTAATTTGCAAGCAATATAATGAAGTTTACGGAGAACTTCAAGACACGATGTTCAATAAAAAAGATAAGTTACAGGCCGAACTAGCTAGGATACAGGAAAGCGATAAGGCCTATACTAAGCGCTACAATGAATTGAAGGCTAAAATTACCGCTATTAGTGGCATGGATGACAGTGAATTTGACGCACAGATGTCAAAGTTTGAATCACAGCTCCATTCATCTAATCATTCAATTCAAGATCACAAAAAAACTGTTAGCGATTTAAAGGTTCAATTAAATGATATCTATGACACATTAAAGAACCAACAAAAATCAATTGAAGATTTGCAAGATCAGGAAGTTGAAATCACAAACCAAATGCACGCGGCCAATGGCCAATGACCCACAAGAAATTATTGAATTGGCTGACAAATACCGTGATAAGATCAATGATCTGCACGCTCAATTAAAACAAAGTAATTCAAAACGTGATGTCACACAAGCTAAATACAAGAGTATTGAAAGTAAGATTAGCGCCGTCAACGCGACAATCTCTGACCTACAAGTTGAGGCTGATAAGCTAAAGAAGCGGCAAAGTGACCTTAATGCGCAAAAGACAAAGAATCAGCAAACTCGTTCAATGAAAAAAGCTGATCTTCAAAAACAAATCGATGAATTAAAAAATAGCCAAACGCAGACTAGAAAGGACATCTTTACTCTAAAAGAAGAGCTTAATAAATCCGAAGCTAATGTTCTTAAATGGTTTGGAATGCCCCAAAGGATTAAACCGCTTAATTTTGCTAAGAACGAGCAAGTCGTTTTGAGTTTAGATTCTTTTTTGCCGTCTAATGTGGACTTTTTAATCATGTTAATTAAAAAATTACTTGACCAAGGACTTAAAAAGGTTGGTCTCTATACTGGTTATTTTGATATTAATATCTCCGGTGAAATTGATGAATTAGCTAAGCAAAACAATCTTGATCGCAAAAGAATTGAGATTATCAACCCACTTTATCACGTTCAGCATACAGGCCAATCAACCAGTCAGCCTGTAACTTTACCTGAAGAAAATATTAAATCAAGCCATTGGAATAAAGACCGCACACTCCAAACACTTACTCTGGGCAATGATGCTTCAAAATTACAAGTTCGTTATACTAAGGGTGCCAAGCAACGAATTGTCGATATTAGTTACTTTACTGGTGATTCAATTACTAAGCACAGCTTTTATAATGAAATGGGTATTCTTGCCGCCAATGCCTTTTACACAAAAGATGGAATAATTGAACGGGAAGAATATTACCGACAAAATGGTCTAACAACCCTTGTTGTTAATTATGAAACGGGTAAACAAACCCGGTTAGAAGTGTTTGATGGCTCAGGCATTTTAGTCAATACTTTTGACTCACCGCTTGAACTTAGCAGCTGGTGGTTGAAGTATAACTTTGCAACGGCTAATCTGCTTGTCATCGGTATTGAATCGCAGGATATGCTTAAACTTATCAAAGAAAGCCATATTAACATGATTCCGTTCATTTCCGCCGATGCAATTGCGGCTGATGATTTTGAAGAAAAGTTAGCCTTATTACCAGGACGTCGTTTTATTGTTGATGATTTCCATACCGGTGCTACTTTAGTCAAACGAATTCATTCTGATTTCAGCATGATGACTATTGATGAGGCAAACTTACCAATCCAAATTGCCGTCCCAAATATGTAATAACTTGATATCAAAAAAGGTGCCAATAACGTTAGCAAAAACCAGGAATACTTTCTTACTTTACCACCTATACGCATGGCGAAGCGTCTAACAGTAATTACTAACGCCTTATGGTAATTGTATAGATTGCTTAAGAGGTTGCTGCTAATGGTACAAATAATATGGTTAAAACGAGGCTAAGACAAAAATTCTGGATTCACGTGCCTATCCAAAACCGACCTTTGTCCCACTCCTCACTAACTAAACGCTTAACGACCTAATCATTCCTTCACTTCACTAGATCTTTTCCAACCTAATTGTTCATTAACGCTTTAGAATGCGCCAAATATTCACTAAAATCGGAAATATCATAGTTTTCAAATTCAGTACCAGGCTTATGTAATACCTGTAATTGTTGCTGCATAATACCTTGAGTTGAATCCCATAGATCAGAATTTTCCTTTAACATCAATTGTTGCTCTCGATTCAACGCCGCGGCATCATAACCAGGGTTTTTCTTTTTCCAGTAAAATAATGTCGAAACTGAATTACCAAAATCAAACGCCAGCTTTTGGGGTGCCTTTTCTCTAATTTTACGCAAATAATATTTATTCATTTTGGCCCATTGATCTAACTGAATATTAAATTTTAAGGCCGGATCTCTAACCGTTGATTTAGGATTGTACAACCAACTGTAGACAAATGAATTAAGCCAAACAACATCACTAGATAATTCAATTGCCATTGAACAGAAGTAAACATCTTCAAATATTCGCACATCATCCAGCCAGTGTAACCCCATCCGTTTAACATAATCACGATTAAACCACTTGGCATAGGCCGCACTCCAAATGGGCTCATTATGCAAGTAAAAATAACTACCATCAGCATTTCTACCCTGTTCAATGTACTTAGCTACCACTACTTCGTGATCACCTTTACTGACCGCATTAAAGAACTCTAGTAAGGCGCCATCATAATAGAACTCATCATCGGCGTCAACAAACATATAGTAACGGCCCTTAGCCAGTTGCATCCCACGTTGTCTTGCAACACCAGCACCCCCACTATTCGTAAAGTACTTATACCGAATAGTTAGGTTATTAAATAGGTTGAAATCTGCTGGATTAGTGAGCCTCTTACCACCATCGCCCACTAATATGATCTCAACTTCATTGAAATCAATCCCAATTTGCGAATTAATTGATGACAGTGCAATACTGAGTTGACACTCATCTTCATTATGAAAGGGAATAATAATCGACACAGTTGGTTCAGTATTCTTCTTCGTCTTCATTATTATTTCACCTCCTGTTTAGAGAATTGATCACCTAAAGCATATTGTTCTGTTTGAAATAAGAATTTCAGTGCATCATCATTACTTAAATCGTCATAGATCGTTCCTTTTTGATTATAGTTAATAATCGTCTGCATAATCTTCGCACGCGCTGGTAGCCAATATGAACTGAATTCACGTAATAAATGAACATGTTCTTCCGCAAATTTTCCGATATCTGCCGGTGTAAATCGCTTTTGCCGGTAATATATATCGGCAACATAGGCAACAAATAGGTCCGCCACGCGTTCTGGTTTATATTTTTGCACTTCTTCGAGAAAATAGCGGCGTTCTTTACTCCAAGTATGCAGCTGATCATCAAAGGAAACGCCTAATTTACCAGTACTTCGGCCAGTTGATTTACTGTTATACAACCAGCTGTAACCAATACTGTCTATTCGCTTAGTGTTCGTCGAAAATTCAGTGACTAAACCAACAAAATAAGTGTCTTCAAATACTCTCAAATCATCCGCCCAATGAATGTGATACCGTTCAATGAGATCGCGGTTAAACCATTTAGAGAAAATAGAATAGTTTTCAGTATTATCATGAAAAACATAGAAAAAGTCATCTGTTTTAATATCCCTGGCCTGCTCCACATACTTACCAGCGATTAAATCATAGCTACCTTTATTAGTAACGTTAAAGAAGTCTAACAGTGCCTCATCGATATGAAATTGATCGTCCGCATCCATAAACATGAAGTACTGGCCACTCGCGCGATCCATACCCTTTTGCCGGGCAGGCCCAGGACCATGTCCCTTACTTAAACGAATATAAACAATATCTAAATTTTTGAGTAACTTAAATGTGTCTACACCATCTGGAAGTTCAGGTCCACCATCATTGACCAAGACAACCTCGACCTTCTCAAAATCAATGCCAATTTGATTATTTATTGATGCTAAGACATTAAAAACCGTGTAGGTTGGTTCACTATGAAATGGAATAATAATAGAAACTGTTTTTTTCATTACAATTCAAACCTTCTTTATTTAGAGTCTCATCATATTCTTAATATTTTTTCATTTATACTGGTTAATTATTAATAATTAACCCTCACGAAAATAATTCCAAAAAAATATAGAAACCCTTTTAATTAGTAATATTTATTGGATGTTTTATCACTTGTTGATCTAGCACGTGAATGAAGTTTTTTTATCGGTATAAAAGATATATTATTTTTAAATTTCATTACTATTACTACCTAATTATAACATTCATAATTTAGCAAAAAAAGGGTGCCTCCCACTTAGGAGACACCCTTTTTCTATTAATCAAGTTTACGATTAATAGCATTCAATTCTTAAACTCTAATCCTCACGACGACGGCGTTTCATTCCTGCGCCAGCCAAACCAGCAAGACCAAGAACAATTGTTCCAGCCATTGCTAAGGCAGCGTCAGAACTTTCACCAGTTTGTGGTAATTTAGAACTCGAGTTACCACTCAATGATGTTGGTAATGTCGTAGATGAAGCATTAGTTGTTGAAGTTGGTACAACACTGGCTGTAGTACCAGTTGTGCTTGTAGTTCCATTAGAACCAGCGGCAGTTGTTGAACCATTTGATCCATTACCTGTTGATCCGTTAGAACCATTGGCGTTTGAACCATTTGATCCATTACCTGTTGATCCGTTAGAGCCATTGGTATTTGAACCATTTGATCCATTACCTGTTGATCCGTTAGAACCATTGGTATTTGAACCATTTGATCCATTACCTGTAGTTCCATTAGAACCATTGGTGTTTGAACCATTTGATCCATTACCTGTAGTTCCATTAGAACCGGCAGCACTTGAACCATTTGATCCATTACCTGTTGATCCGTTAGAACCGGCAGCATTTGAACCATTTGATCCATTAGAACCTGCAGCATTGGAGTTGTTCTTGGCAGCTTCAGAAGCAGCTGCGGAATCAGCTACTGCTTGAGCAGATTGTGCAACACTAGCAGCTGAACTTGCAACAGCGGCATCACTTGCAGCACGTGATGTAGCAGCACTTGCAAGACTTGTGTTACCGGCAGCGGCAGCACTTGATGCAACGGTTGCAGCAGCACTAGCATCAGCTGCGGCGGATTGAGCAACATTATTTGCTGAATTTGCCGTTAATGCAGCTGACTGGATAGTGGCATCGTCTGGGTAGGTAGCAGCTTGACTAGAAGCATCACTAGCTGCGGAACTTGAAACTGAAGCTGAACTTGCTGCTTCACTAGCATATGAGCCAGCGGCAGTCTGAGCAGCGTCATCTTTAGCAGCTGCAGAACTTGCAACGGCCTCAGCTGAGTTGGCTACGGAAGCGGCCGAACTAGCAGTTGATGCGTCACTTGCAGCAGTTGAAGCGGCTGAGCTTGCTACGGTTTCAGCTGAACTTGCAACTGAAGCTTCGCTTGCGGCAGCACTTGTATTACCTTTGGCAGCATCACTGTTGGCAGCACTTGCGGCTGAGCTGGCTACTGAAGCTGCAGAACTTGCTGTTGAAGCAGCACTTGAAGCATCACTTGCAGCACTTGAAGCTACACCTGATGCTGAATTAGCTGTTGAAGCAGCTGAACTTACAACTGGATCAGTAGAATGATCACTTGCTAAGCTACTAGCAGTTGATGCAGCAGAAGAAGCTTCACTAGCAGAATTACCTGCGTTCGATGCAGAGCTTGATACATTAGATGCATCTTTGCCAGCACTTGTTGCAGAGCTGTTAGCATTGCTAGCTGATGAGCTTGCAGCACTTGATGGGTTATTCTGTGCGTCACTTGCAGCTGTCGATGTTGCTACTGAAGCAGCTGAGCTGGCCGTGGAAGCGGCTGAGCTGGCTGTCGAAGCATCACTTGCGGCTGTTGAAGCGGCTGAGCTTGCTACAGTTTCAGCTGAACTTGCAACTGAAGCTTCGCTTGCGGCAGCACTTGAATTACCGGCTGCGGCGTCGCTGTTTGCTGCACTTGCTGCTGAACTAGCAACTGAAGAAGCTGAACTTGCTGTCGAGGCAGCACTTGAAGCATCACTGGCAGCACTTGAAGCTACACTAGATGCTGAACTTGCTGTGGAAGCAGCTGAACTTACTGCTGAGTTGTTTGGATCAGTGTTTGCTGCACTTGAAGCCTCACTAGCTGATGAGCTAGCTTCGCTTGCAGAATTACCTGCATCAGATGCGGAGCTTGATGCATTAGATGCATCTTTACCTGCACTTGTTGCAGAACTATTAGCATTGCTAGCTGATGAGTTTGCAGCGCTTGATGGGTTATTTTGTGCATCACTTGCAGCGGTTGATGTTGCGACCGAAGCAGCTGAGCTGGCTACTGAAGCGGCTGAGCTGGCTGTCGAAGCATCACTTGAAGCTGTTGATGCTGCAGAACTGGCCGTAGCGGCTGAGCTGGCCGTCGAAGCATCACTGGCAGCAGCACTTGAATCACCCTTGGCAGCGTCACTGCTAGCAGCACTTGCGGCTGAGCTGGCTGTTGAAGCAGCTGAGCTGGCTGTTGAGGCAGCACTTGAAGCATCACTGGCAGCACTTGAGGCTACACTAGATGCTGAACTTGCTGTTGAAGCAGCTGAACTGACTGCTGAATTATTTGGATCAGTGTTTGCGGCACTTGAAGCTTCACTAGCAGATGAGCTAGCTTCACTTGCTGAATTGCCTGCATCAGATGCGGAGCTTGATGCATTTGATGCATCTTTACCTGCACTTGTTGCAGAGCTACTTGCAGCACTTGATGGGTTGTTCTGTGCATCACTAGCAGCGGTTGATGTTGCAACTGAAGCAGCCGAACTGGCCGTAGAAGCGGCTGAGCTGGCTGTTGAAGCATCACTTGAAGCTGTTGATGCTGCAGAGCTGGCCGTTGAAGCAGCTGAGCTGGCTGTCGAAGCTTCACTTGAGGCAGCACTTGAATCACCCTTAGCAGCGTCACTGCTAGCAGCACTTGCGGCTGAGCTGGCTGTTGAGGCAGCTGAACTGGCTGTTGAGGCAGCACTTGAAGCATCACTGGCAGCACTTGAAGCTACACTTGATGCTGAACTGGCTGTTGAGGCAGCTGAACTGACTGCTGAATTATTTGGATCAGTGTTTGCAGCACTTGAAGCTTCACTAGCGGATGAGCTAGCTTCGCTGGCCGATGAACTTGCCTCTGATGCTGAACTTGATGCATTTGATGCATCGCTTCCAGCACTATTAGCTGAGCTCGATGCCTGTGAAGCACTTGAACTTGCAGCACTTGATGGATTATTCTGCGCGTCACTAGTTGCAGTTGATGTTGCGACTGAAGCAGCTGAGCTGGCTGTCGAAGCATCACTTGCGGCTGTTGAAGCATCAGAACTTGCAACTGATTCAGCTGAGCTGGCAACACTAGCAGCGCTTGATGCAGCACTTGAATTACCAGTTGCAGCGGCACTTGAGGCTTCGCTAGCGGCAGAACTTGCGACACTAGCAGCGCTTGAGGCGTCACTGGCAGCACTCGATGCATCACTGGCAGCACTTGAGGCTACACTAGATGCTGAGCTGGCTGTCGAAGCAGCTGAACTGACTGCTGAGTTATTTGGATCAGTGTTTGCAGCACTTGAAGCCTCACTAGCTGATGAGCTAGCTTTGCTGGCTGATGAGCTTGCTTCTGAGGCTGAACTTGATGCATTTGAAGCATCGCTTCCAGCACTATTAGCAGAGCTTGATGCTTGCGAAGCACTTGAACTTGCAGCACTTGATGGATTATTAGCAGCATCACTATTAGCTGTTGAAGCAGCTGTATTAGCGGCTGAGCTGGCGACACTAGCAGCACTTGAGGCTGTGGAAGCATCACTGGCAGCCGTTGAAGCAGCTGAGCTGGCAATGTTTTCAGCCGAACTTGCAACTGAAGCATCACTGGCGGCAGCACTTGAATTACCGGCTGCAGCATCACTGTTAGCAGCACTGGCTGCTGAGCTAGCAACTGAAGCAGCTGAACTTGCCGTTGTAGCAGCACTTGAAGCATCACTGGCAGCACTTGAAGCTACGCTTGATGCTGAACTTGCTGTGGAAGCAGCTGAACTGACTGCTGAGTTATTTGGAT
>NZ_RHNQ01000048.1 GCF_003946275.1 Loigolactobacillus backii | reverse complement strand
TGCGAAGCACTTGAACTTGCAGCACTTGATGGATTATTAGCAGCATCACTATTAGCTGTTGAAGCAGCTGTATTAGCAGCTGAGCTGGCGACACTAGCAGCACTTGAGGCTGTGGAAGCATCACTGGCAGCCGTTGACGCAGCGGAGCTGGCAATGTTTTCAGCTGAACTTGCAACTGAAGCATCACTTGCGGCAGCACTTGAATTACCGGCTGCAGCATCACTGTTAGCAGCACTGGCTGCTGAGCTAGCAGTTGAAGCAGCTGAACTTGCTGTTGTAGCAGCACTTGAAGCATCACTGGCAGCACTTGAAGCTACGCTTGATGCTGAACTTGCTGTTGAGGCAGCTGAACTGACTGCTGAATTATTTGGATCAGCGTTTGCTGCACTTGAAGCAACATTAGCCGATGAACTAGCTTCGCTAGCAGATTTACCTGCGTCAGATGCAGAGCTTGATGCGTTAGAAGCATCTTTACCTGCGTCCGTTGCATAACTACCTGCTTCGCTAGCTGATGAACTTGCAGCACTTGATTCACCGCTAGTTGGTGTACTTGTACCACTTGTTGGTGTTGAAGTACCACTAGTTGGCGTGCTTGTACCACTTGTTGGTGTTGAAGTACCGCTAGTTGGTGTACTTGTGCCACTTGTTGGTGTCGAAGTACCGCTAGTTGGTGTGCTTGTACCACTTGTTGGTGTTGAAGTACCGCTAGTTGGTGTACTTGTGCCACTTGTTGGTGTCGAAGTACCGCTAGTTGGTGTGCTTGTACCACTTGTTGGTGTTGAAGTACCGCTAGTTGGTGTACTTGTGCCACTTGTTGGTGTCGAAGTACCGCTAGTTGGTGTGCTTGTACCACTTGTTGGTGTTGAAGTACCGCTAGTTGGTGTACTTGTGCCACTTGTTGGTGTCGAAGTACCGCTAGTTGGTGTACTTGTGCCACTTGTTGGTGTTGAAGTACCAGTAGCCGTATAAGTTACATCAACATTCTTGGCAGTTGGCGCAGCAGCTCCTGCACTTAAATCAAAGGTTGCCGTGACTGGATCTGCAGTATAACCATCAACTGCTGGTGAATTAACTGAAATTGTATATCCAGTAGCAGTAGCAGTTACTGTAGTTCCTTCAGTTAGATCAGGTGCCTCAGGGCTCCAAAGTGTATCACCGGCGCCATTAGTACTTTGATCCCAAGTTACTGTAATAGTATCAGTAGCTGGTGTATTATCGCCAGCACCAGAATAAGTTACTGTATATTTAACATCTTGTGCAGTATTTTCAGCAGTAAAGGTAGCAGTAGCTTCAGTACTGAGTAACGTGTTACCGGCCTCATCAACGATTGATGATTGTGCGGCTACAGTGTCACCTACGTTAGCATCAGCTGGCGCAAAATGAACTGTGTAACTACCATCGTCACCTGCAGTTGCCGTTTGATTAACACGAGTGTTAGTTTCACGAACAGTAACTTCAGCATTTGGTGTAGCTGTACCAACAACATCAAAACCATCAGTTTCGTTACCAACAGCTGAGTTAATAGCAACTTCTGGTGTTTCAGTCGATGTATTAGTGTTACCACTATCACCTGGCGTATTATCAGTTGGTGTTGCGCTAGCGTAAGTATCAGCATAGGTAGACATCGTTGAATAACTGTTATCTTGGAAGCCAGTGTCTAAATACCAACCATTATTATCATTGTAAAGAGTAACACCATTACCATAGATAAATGTTCCTGCTTTAACAGAAATCTTAGTTGGTTGTCCATCATAAGTTTCATCACTAGGATTATTCACTGTAAGTGAACTACCAACCTTCAATTCAGTTAACTTACCTGTCTGAGCATCATACATGTAAGCCTTTTGGTTACCGTTCTTCTTATCAACGTACGCCTGATATACAGCCTCGTATTCAGCGTCATATGCGTTGGTAATTAACTTGTTAGTATCGGTAACACTAGTTCCAGCAGTTACATCGCCACTAGAAAGTTGATATGCGGAAGCATTTGGATCTGAAGCAGTCCCAGCCTCAGCGTCTGCGGCAGCGGCCGAATCAGCCCCAGAACGCAAATCGCCATTCTTTTGAAAGGCTTGATACGTAAGTGTATAAACACCATCATGGCCTAACTGAGTACTTGTAAAGCCTGCGTCACCGACTTTGTAATCCTTATCAAAGGAAAGTCCGTTAGAACTCTTGGTTGCAACGTCAGAAGCATAAGACGCTTCAGTCCCGCCTAAATAATCGGCTCTATACTTTTTCCTGTTGATAGTTTACAAATGGTAAACTATTAACAGGATTTTTTGTGCCTTTGAATTTACAATTTAAGGACAGAAAAAGAGCTCACAGCCCTCATCCAAAAAATCCACCCACTACAGTATCATTTGAAAGGATATGAGAAAACCGTGAACCCTATAGACAATCATATAAAATTTGCGCTCAGTATTAAAGAC
>NZ_RHNQ01000047.1 GCF_003946275.1 Loigolactobacillus backii | reverse complement strand
ATGTAAAAGACAAACCGATTTCTCAATTTCGAGAAGCCGGTTTGCCTTTTTTAAAC
Source organism: Loigolactobacillus backii (assembly GCF_003946275.1). GTDB lineage: Bacteria > Bacillota > Bacilli > Lactobacillales > Lactobacillaceae > Loigolactobacillus > Loigolactobacillus backii. The sequence goes on along the minus strand of NZ_RHNQ01000047.1, from coordinate 20,896 downwards.
GGTCGATTATTTACTGCTTACCTTCTTTATGTGCTGCCTCACGCTTTTCTTGGGTAATTGTTTCAGCGTGTTTCTTCTTAATCTCGGCCTTATCTTCAGCCTTGTCCTTTAACTTAGCTTCTTTTTGGTCAGCCTGACCCTTAGCCTGAAGTTCATCGTTATTGATGATTTCACCAGTTTTTTCTTTGATTTTACCTTTAAATTTATCTAATTCACCAGCTGCCATTGAAATTCCCCCTTAAATTGATTGCGACTTTTACTTCTTGATTCCAGTATGGCAAAAAAATTGGTGCAACGCGATAAATATGCTGTTAATTTATTAAAATGGTGGGGAAATCAGATCTGTGAAGCCCGTTAATATAAAAATAAGCTAGACATTACGATAAAAATAAATTTTACCGTAATGCCTAGCCCTTTTAATCTAACTTAATTTTCGTCTTGTAAATGATGATCGTCATGGAATAGAGCAAGTAATAAACCAACAACAATAACTGCGGCTTCCGCAAAGCTAACCGTAACATCACCCTCCAAACTATTTAGTTAACAAAACCACTATATATTATAGAACTAATTTTAGAAAAAGTTAAATAATAAATGGATTCATAAAAAAGTTTGACAGTCTCACAATCATCTGTTATGATTCTGTTATCAAATTCTAAGGAGTTTTTAATATGACAGTCGTGAATAAGCAAGTTATGACACAACTGAATAATCCATATTATTACTATTGGTTCTTTAACTAGTGTTTGCACTGGCAGTATAGGTGCAAACACAACGTTTGTATCCTATGCGGGCCAATAGTTCTTAATCGTATGTATTAAAAACGGTAGCCACATAGAGATGAAATTAAAATTTCAGCTGTGTGGTTTTTTCTTATCGATGACGCTATCAAGGTCTTTTGTTGATTACGGAGTCCCACAGCAAACAAACGCTGGGGGACTTTTTTTATAACTTTAAACAAAATGATGGAGGAATTGATAATGATAAAATTTGATGAAGTTGATGAATTAGGCGTTAACGCAGTTCGGATGTTGAGCGTCGAAATGATCGAGGCTGCACAGTCAGGCCACCCAGGTTTACCGTTAGGAGCGGCTCCGTTAGCCTACACACTGTTTACTCGGCATTTAAAAATAGATCCAGAAAATCCAGAGTGGTTTGATCGTGATCGGTTTGTATTGTCGGCCGGGCACGGATCAGCAATGTTGTACAGCTTATTACACCTTTCCGGATTTAACCTAAGTATTGCTGATTTAAAACATTTTCGCCAATTAAATAGTCGAACACCAGGCCACCCGGAACATGGTGTAGTCCCAGGTGTTGACGCAACCACCGGGCCACTTGGACAAGGAATTGGAATGGCGGTTGGGATGGCAATGGCCGAAGCACATTTAGCAGCTATTTTTAATCAAGCAACCCAACTAGTTGATCACCATACATACGTCATTTGTGGTGACGGTGATTTAATGGAAGGTGTGTCTCATGAGGCAGCAAGTCTCGCGGGGCACCTAAAATTATCCAAATTAATTGTTTTGTATGATTCAAATGATGTTTCGCTAGATGGTCCGGCTGACCGGGCACTCACTGATAATGTTCAAAAGCGTTTTGAGAGTTACGGCTGGCACTACCAGCGTGTTGCTGACGGTAATGATTTAACCGCAATTGATCAGGCGATTACACGGGCCGAGCGACAAGCAACGGCACCGACATTGATCGAAGTAAAAACGGTTATTGGTTACGGCGCACCAAAGCAAGGAACCAATCAAGTTCACGGTAGTCCACTTGGAGCGGCCGGCATTATCGCCTTAAGGAAGGCCCTGAATTGGCAAGAAGCAGAATTTACCGTTCCCAAGCTAGTAACGGAACGTTTTACGAAAACATTACGTCAAAATGGGGCTAATAAACGCCAACTTTGGGAACAACAACGCCAAGAATTGAGTCCGAAAGCAGCACAACAGTTTAAACGGGCAATTACGCAGGAGTTACCGGCCGATTGGATTAACGAGTTACCAACTTATAAATTAGGCCAAAGTGAATCAGGTCGGGTTACTAGTCAAAAGATGATCCAGGCAATTGCAAATAAAGTGCCAACGTTTTGGGGTGGTTCGGCGGACCTTGCCACATCAAATAAAACCGATATTGCAGGAAGCAACTCTTTTACAGCATTAACCCCGGAACAACGGAATATTTGTTTTGGCGTTCGCGAGTTTGCTGAAGCAACGGCCTTAAATGGGATTGCGTTGCATGGTGGTAGCCATATCTTTGGCGGAACCTTCTTTACCTTTTCCGATTATATGCGTGGTGCCATTCGGTTGGCAGCCTTACAGAAATTACCGGTTACTTACATTTTCACCCATGATTCAATTGCTGTTGGGGAAGACGGCCCGACCCATGAACCAGTTGAGCAGTTAATGAGTTTGCGGGCAATGCCAAACGTTTCGGTTATTCGCCCGGCAGACCCGAATGAGGCCGTTGCGGCTTGGAAATTAGCACTGACTGTTCATGATCGCCCAACTGTTTTAGTTTTTACCCGCCAGGATTTAGCGGTTTTAAAGGGAGCTCAGCAGCAAGTGAGTGGCGTTAGTCGAGGTGGTTACGTGCTATCCGTTCAGCAAGGAACGCAACCAGAGGGCGTGTTAATTGCTAGCGGTTCTGAAGTTGCCTTAGCGTTAACGGCGCAACAAGAATTATTGAAATTGAAACATGATGTTGCAGTGGTTTCCATGCCATCCTTTGATCGGTTTGATCAGCAGTCGCGCCACTACCAAGAGCAAGTTTTACCAGCGCACGTGCGTAACCGGGTTTCAATTGAAATGGGAGCAACTTTAGGTTGGGAGCGTTACGTTGGATTAGATGGTGTTAGTATGGGGATTGATTCCTTTGGGGCCAGCGGTAAGGCCACCGAAGTAATCAGTAAGTACGGCTTTTCAACTAAGGCCGTTACTACTGCTTACTTAAAAATGTGGGAACAAAATAATTTTTCACAAATTCCAAAACGGGAGGCCATTTAAGATGATTGACGGGCACACAAAATTGTACGGTTTTTTTGCACATCCAGCACACCATAGCTTGTCACCTTTAATGTATAATCTAAGTTTTCAGGCTCATGAAATTAACGCGCGTTACTTGGCCTTTGATTTGTCTAATGATTTTTCACAGGCAATTGCCGCCGTACGAACATTAGGTCTTGGGGGAATTAATTTGTCCATGCCGTATAAACTTAAGGTGTTGCCACTACTAGATGAATTATCCACGACGGCCAAATTAGTTGGTGCCGTTAATACGGTTGTCAATGACCACGGTCGGCTTAGGGGTGAAAATACTGACGGTAAAGGATTAATACTGGCCCTGCAGGCTGATGGAAGAAAGGTCAAGGGCAAACAGATCGCTATTTTAGGTGCTGGTGGTGCCGGAATGTCAATTATTGCCGCGGCCGCTTTTGCTGGTGCTGCCAAGATTACGGTTTTTAAACGCCAAAATCAAACTTTTACCCAAGTGGCGCAACGCTTGAGCCGAATTGAAAAAGTGACCGGAGTTACGCTTGAATTATGTGATTACGCGGATGAGGCTACGATGGCGCAAGTATTAACAACGACAGATTATTTGATTAATACGACTAATATTGGTATGGGCCAGGGAAACAATGAGTTACCAGTGCCTGCAAAATTGATAACGAGCCTGGCAACTAACATAGTGGTTACGGATATCATTTATTTTCCACGGGAGACGGCCTTTTTAAAGTTAGCTAGACAAAATGGTAACCCGACCTATAATGGTTTAGGAATGCTGATTTATCAGGGAGCTTTAGCTTTTCAAACTTGGACAGCCAAACAAATGCCAATTACAACCGTTACGACAGCACTAGAACAGGCTTTGTACCAACCACAAAACTAAAGGGGATTATAAATTATGATTATTCAATTAAACCAAACTGTAAATGAAGAAATTGTTGCTACCTTACTTAAACGTTTAGCGGCCACACCGGCCACAGTTATTCGAATTGGAACTCACGTTGCAGTACCCGAAGTAAACCAGGTAACGTTAATGGCTGATGAGGCTGCCCAAGTTGCCGAAATTATTGAAAAGACGCCGGCCGCAGTACTGGGGAGTCGATTATTCCAACCAGAAGATACGATTATTAAGTTGCCACATTCAACAATTGGCGGCAAAGGCGGTTTTACAATGATGGCCGGGCCTTGTTCGGTTGAATCAGAAGAACATGTTCGAAGAATGGCCAAGGTGGTTAAAGAAGGCGGGGCAACCTTGCTTCGTGGCGGGGCCTACAAGCCGCGGACTTCACCTTACTCTTTCCAAGGTTTAGGCGAAGATGGTTTGAAATATTTGCGCGCGGCGGCCGATGAAAACGGCATGGACGTGATTACGGAAGTGATGGACGAAACCCACGTTGATTTAATTGCTAAGTACACGGATGTTTTCCAGATTGGTGCTCGGAATATGCAAAACTTTTCCTTGTTAAAGGCGGTTGGTAAAACTAAGGTGCCGGTCGCTTTAAAACGTGGATTAGCTGGTACGATTGATGATTTATTAAATGCCTCTGAATACATAGCGGCCGGCGGTAACCACCAGATTATGCTGTTAGAACGGGGAATTCGAACTTTTGATAATAAGTATACCCGCAATACTTTTGATTTGGCTGCCGTACCAGTTTTGCAAAAATTAACCCATTACCCCGTTATTGTTGACCCAAGCCACGCTGTTGGCGAATGGGATTTGGTAACACCGATGGCTCATGCCGGTGTGGCTTCTGGGGCTTCTGGCATGATTGTTGAAATTCACGATGACCCAGAACACGCTTTTTCTGATGGTCCCCAAGCACTGAAACCTAAAACTTATTTAAAAATGACCAAGGAAGTTTTTGAACTAAAAGAATTAATGAATTCATGGGAGGCATAATTTTTGAAAACAGTCACAGTTACTTTGCCTGCTAAAACTTATCAGATCAAAATTGCGGCAGGCCTACTTACTAAAGTTGGAAATGAGGTGGCCAAGCTATGGTCACCACGAAAAATCGCTTTGGTAAGTGATAGTCACGTTGAACCACTTTATAGTGCGCAGGTGGAAAATTCTTTAAGTGCCGCCGGTTTTACGGTTCACGTCTATCGCGTACGCGCAGGTGAGGACTCAAAACAGCTAGGTGTTTTATCATCACTTTATGAGGAATTACTAGGGGATGACTTTAGTCGCTCTGACGGTGTTATTGCGTTGGGTGGCGGCGTTGTCGGCGACCTGGCTGGATTTTTAGCCTCAACGTACATGCGGGGCATTAGTTTTATTCAAATTCCAACGTCATTACTTGCCCAAGTTGATAGCAGCGTAGGTGGTAAAACGGGCGTCGACCTGAATACTGGTAAAAATCTGATTGGAACCTTTTATCAACCGGACGTTGTTTTGATTGATCCAACTGTTTTGCAAACGTTAAGTCAACGCTTCTTAGTTGAAGGCTACGCCGAAATTGTTAAGATGGCAGCTATTTCTTCGTTGGATTTTTGGCACTTAATTGAAAGTATCAAACAACCTAAAGATATTTTAAAGCAGGCACCAGCTTTAATTGAGGCGAGTGTTCGTTTCAAGGCCCAAATTGTTGAGGCCGATGAAAAAGAAGGCGGTTTGCGCCAAATTTTAAATTTTGGGCACACCTTGGGTCACGCGATTGAACTATTGGCTGGCAGTCAGCTTGCACACGGTGAAGCGGTCAGCATTGGAATGGTGCAAATCACCCAAATTTTTGAGGACCGAGGATTAACGCCTGACGGGATAACTGCTAAGCTAAAAAAGCAATTACTGGCCGTTGGTTTACCAATTTCAAGCGATCTTATCGGTAGTTCACAATTTTACGAGCTACTGAAACATGATAAGAAAAACCACGGTGATCAGTTAACGTTAGTTTATTTAAAGGAGCTGGGTACGGCGGATTTATACCCAGTGAAGCTAGCAGCAATCCACAGTTTTCTGAACTTATGATTCGGCTCGCCGTTTTAGGGCCAGCCGGAACCTTTAGTGATGTGGCCGCCCGGCAATATTTAAAAAGGCATCAACTCAATTATTCGTTGAGCTATTACAATACAATTGAGCAGGTAGCAGTTGCCGTCGCTCAAACGGATCAACTAGCTTTGTTACCACTGGAAAACACGCTAGATGGCTATGTTCAAAATACGCTAGCCATCTTAGCGAAAGGTCAGTTGAGAATTAACGGGGCAGTGATGGTACCAGTTCGTTTTTCGTTGGCCGCCAATGTCCCAGAGCTAAGTAAAATTAAGCGGCTCTACGTTCAATTTAAAACTAAGGGCCAGTGTACAAAAATAATTCAGCAATTGTCCCAAGCCGAGTTATTAACTACAGAAAGTAATATGCTCTCTTTTGCAAAGTTAGAAGATTCGACTGCTGGTGATGCCGCGATTATCCCGCAATTTCATTTACCAGAATTAAACCCTAAAAAATATTTACTTGTTTCGGATGTCACTGATCAGTCGGACAATTTTACCCGGTTCATTGTGGTGGGGAAAAAGATTGAAATGACCACGATTGGTGTCACTAATCACTTTCGTTATACTTGTTATGTAACGCCAAAGTGTGATTATGCAGGACTGCTATACGATATTTTAGGTCATTTTGCGAAGGCAAAGCTTAATCTAATTTCGTTGATATCACGACCAACTAAAAAGAAAATGGGTCAATATAGTTTCTACATTGAGGTCAGTGGTGTGGGGGAGCAGTTACCTAAATTACACCAAGTATTACAGCAATTAGGTAAGTATTATACCGTTCTTGACCTTGGCGTTTATCCAGCAACTGATTTAACCGAATCAAACTAAAAGTAAGGAGTGGGACAAAAGTCGGTTTTGGGTTTACTGCGTAACGTAAGCTAATCCAATAACCGTACTATGGTTATTGGATTAGCTGTAGTTAGGCACGTGAACCCAGACTTTTGACGCACGTTCTAAAATAATGTTTGAAAACAATAAGAGGCCAGGACTTTTGTCCCGGCCTCTACTTTTAATTTACTTTAAGTTAGTGCTCACAAAGCCTTTTTGGTAGCTTTTTTCTAATGTATTTAAACACGTCCTTTAAGGACTAATTGTTCTGTTGCCAAGGTATGTGCCTCACTTTGGTGCAGGAAATCGTTAAGCCAGTAACCTGGTTTAAGCTCTAACTGCTGATCTAATGCGTAGACGGTTAGTTGATAATCATGATCCTTATCTGGTGGCGTTGGACCAATATAATGTTCGTTAGACAGTGGATCCTTTTCACCAATAAAAGGGGAAGCCAGACTATTCTTCCCTTGAATTAAGATGTCAGTCTTTTCGCGGCTGGCGTTCTCAGGTAATTGTTGTTCAGTTGCCGGAATGTTAGCCGCTATCCAGTGAATCCAAGGAAAACCACTGACGGAAACGGCATCAAAGTCTAGTAACGTGAGCGCCCAAGTCTTTGTACCAGTCGGCAAGTCAGCAACCTGAATCGGGAAGGAAATAAACGGATTCTTGTTGTAATATTCATTCTGGGTTGCGTGTTTACTGTAGCGATTGGCCAAATAACCATTTTCGGTTGGAACTGTAATTTTCATCAACAAAACCTCCTCTAATTAACTTCAGTATAAGCCAATTTTGCCAAAATAACTGGCTTGAGGCGTAACTAAATGTACAGTCAAGATGAGAGGTATGTTAAAATAGCATTAAATTTAAAATAGTTGGAGAGGGTGTCATGAAACAATTACGGGCGTTGAACGCACAACGAATTGTGGTGAAGGTTGGAACGAGTAGTTTAATTTACGCTAATAGTCAATTGAAACTACGCACAATTAGTCGTTTGGCCATGGTTTTAAGTGATTTAAAAAATCAGGGCAAAGAAGTTATTTTGGTATCTTCAGGTGCAATCGGTGTTGGAATGGGCAAGTTGGGTCTAACCAAACGCCCCACGGCAATCCCTGATCAACAGGCGATTGCTGCAATTGGACAAAGTGAATTGATGGCAGTTTACGACCGGGCATTTGCCAATTACGATAAGGCCGTGGCACAAATGTTGTTAACCCGGGATGTGATTACCTATCCCCAGAGTCACGCCAACGCACTGAATACATTTGAACGTTTATTAAAATTTAACGTCATACCAATTGTTAATGAGAACGATGTCGTTTCATTAGAAGAATTAGACCATAAAACAAAATTTAGTGATAATGATCAACTTTCGGCAATCGTGACGAACATGGTTGCCGCCGATCTTTTAATTGTATTGTCAGATATTGATGGTTTCTATGATGCTAATCCCAATAACAATCCCGCGGCCAAATTATTACCAGAGATTGATCAAATCGGTCCGGCAATTTTGAAAGCCGCTGGTGGTCACGGAAGTCAATTTGGAACTGGCGGGATGGTCACTAAACTAAAGGCCGCGGAACGAGTTTTAGCCCACCACCAACAAATGGTGCTGGCCAACGGTAAAGATCCGCAAATTATTTACCAGATATTGGCCGGGGAACCTGTTGGAACTTTATTTCGGCAGCCAAACATAAAGGAGCAGGCGCAATGAATTTAAATAAAATGGGCGTGGCAGCTAAACAAGCGGCCTTTACACTTGGCCAATTAGCGACATCCCGTAAAGATCAAGTTTTAAACGCCATGGCGGACGCCTTACTGGCAAATCAAACGCAACTACTGCAGGCCAACGCTCAAGATCTGGTCACCGCTAAAGTTAGGCAAGTTAAGCCGCCAATGCTTGATCGGTTAAAATTAGATGAAGATCGAATTCAGGCAATGGCCACTGGATTACGCCAAGTTGCTAACTTACCGGACCCAATTGGTAATATTGATGGTGGGTTTACGAATGAAGCAGGGTTAGTGATTAGTAAGCAACGCGTACCTTTAGGCGTTATTGGGATGATCTATGAAGCACGACCCAACGTGACAGTTGATGCCGCGGCACTTTGCTTTAAATCAGGTAATGCAGTTATTTTACGTGGTGGTAAGGAAGCAATCCAGTCTAATCAAGCATTAACTAAGATTTTACAAGATGTTTTAAAGGTGCAGGCTCTACCAGAAGCGGCAATTCAATTAGTTAGTGACACCAGTCATGAGACGGCCCGCGCACTAATGCAGTTAAACGATTACTTAGATGTATTGATTCCTCGGGGGAGTGGCTCGTTTATTAAAACGGTGGTTCAAACGGCAACGGTTCCAGTTATTGAGACGGGCGCTGGTAATTGTCATATCTACGTTGATGAATCGGCGGACCTTGCCATGGCGGTGCGGATTATTGTAAATGCTAAAACTCAACGGCCGTCAGTCTGTAACGCAATGGAAAAATTGATTATTAATGAAAAAGTGGCTAAGTCATTTTTACCCGCTATTGCAAAAGCACTAGCACCTTATCAAGTTGAACTACGTGGCGATACTGCTGCACGAAAGATCCTACCCTTGATCACGCCAGCAACAGAGGCTGATTGGGAAACGGAGTATAACGATTATATTCTAGCAATAAAAGTAGTGCCGGATCTGGCAAGTGCGATTAACCACATTAATCGTTACAATACGCAGCATTCAGAGGCCATTATTACAAATAATTATCAGCATAGTGTTCAGTTTACGCAACAAATTGATGCCGCCGTGGTTTACGTTAATGCGTCCACGCGTTTTACTGATGGTTTCGAGTTTGGCTTCGGTGCGGAGATTGGCATTAGCACGCAAAAATTGCACGCCCGTGGGCCAATGGGGTTACGGGAGCTGACGACAACTAAGTACGTGGTTTTGGGAACGGGACAAATTCGTGAATGACTTGTCGCGAAGGCAGGGGTAAAAAAATAGCTTGCTTAGAAATGACCCTTTAACGGTAAATTAACTAATCTACCGTTAAAAGATCAAACTCAGCGAGCTATTTTTAATCATCTTCGGTAATGTCAGCAAACTTAGCACCCAAAAAGGGCACTAATTCCGCTGGGGCAACTTTGATTGATCGACCAATTTTACCCGAAGAGACCAAAATTTCCGTTTGGTTCTGAGCGCTATTTGAAAAAATAATGGGGTAATGATGGTGCGTTTGGTGGATACCAATCGGCGTGTTGGCCCCGTGTTCGTAGCCCGTAGTCGCAACTAGTTCCTTTAAGGGGACCATGCCAACCTTTCGATTACCCGTGATTTTGGCTAATTTTTTATAGCTGATTCGTTCGTCCAAAGGAACGACACCGATAATTGGACCTGATGTTTTGCCGGTTAAGGCCAAGGTTTTGTAAATCATATGTTCGTTTAACGCTAGTTCGTCGAGCTTTAACTGCCGAACATCGCCCTCTTGTTGGGTTACCAATTCATATTGGGTGTACGGAATTTTGGCCTGATCCAATATTTTTTCAACCAACGTTTTAGCTAATTTAGAATGTTTTTTACTCATTATGGTCGCCTCTTCTTAGCAGTTGTCCGTTTCAATATAGCATTTTTTAGTTGGAGATGCGAGTGAGCATGTGATTTCATGTTAGAATGGAAGCATGTTTATGAACGGAGTGTTGTTATGACAAGTCAGGCAGTTACGAATACTAAACAAGCGTTGGTAAAACTACGCGAACAATTAAGAACGGGGGAACTTTACCAACATTTACCTGAAAAAATCGATCAAATCATTAATCAATTACCTCACGAAAAACGAACACCAGTTATTTTACCAGAGGATGATGCTAAGGCAACAACAAAATTATTAACCTTAAGTGATCAAATTAAGAATAAAGAAAAACGAACGATTACCGATAAAGATTTAGAGTTTATGCTGGCACATTTGGGTTCAACTAATCCAACGGTTCGTGATCGGGGTGTTTACTTTTTATTTCACGATTTAATTGAAATGAAAATTTTGACAACCGACCAGTTAAAGCATGTTTTGGACCGTGTCCTGGAACCAAGTATGCTTTACGAACACATCTTGGAAGCTCAAGGTAATGGTGCTTTTTTGCGCTCTTTTAGTGTCATGCTTTTATCGTTAGTGCTTTATGCAGATCGGACGCATTACCACTTTATTGAAACGGCGCAGTTAGAGGAGATTTCCCTAGCCATCACGACTTATATTGTTTTAGAGACTGATTGTCGTGGCTACGCTGGCAATAAAGGTTGGGTCCATGCTTATAGCCATATTGGGAACGTTTTAGATGAACTGACAGCTAGCACTAAGTTGAGTCGAGCGGACAAAATCTTTTACTTGGCAGCGCTGGTAGAGCGGTATAAACACCTTAATAAACCATTGGTGTTTGGTGAAGATTACCGGCTAGCTGCGGTCATTGCAAATTTAGTTAATAAGCATAAAATTTATGCCGATTATTTAACCTTACTGCTACATAAATGGCAGCAACAATTGATGGCCCAGCAACCAAAGGCAGACGAAGTATTTTGGAATCGCTGGTATAATCGCAATCGATTACTGGAGGCACTTTTAATTCGTGGTGATTTACCTGATAAATTACAACAGTATATCTTACGGTTGGCCGATTTTTATTAAGGGGGAAAGTACTGATGCTTAAGGCGGTAATCTTTGATTTGGATGGCGTTTTAATTGATAGTGAGCCATATTATTTTGAACAAAAAATGGCCTACTTTAAGAAAATTGGGCTAACCGTTGAAAAAAATCAAATTAAGGCGATGTACGGCCGAAATTTACGGCATGAATGGCCGCGGCTACTACCGGGTAAGTCGCCGGAGGTTTATCTAAAATTACAGGCCGACTATACCCACTTTAAGCAGCAACACCCAATGGATTACGTTAAGCGAGTTAACCCCCAGGCCAAGGAAACTTTAGTGGCCTTGAATCAGTTAGGTTTAACTTGTGCTGTGGCTTCTGCTGGTGATTTTAGTTCCATTAATGGTGTTTTAGACGCAACGAAATTACAGTCACTGTTTGCGTTGGTTGTCAGTGGGGAGAGCTTTAAACACAGTAAGCCTGATCCGGCAATTTACAATGCAACCTTGAAGCAATTAAAGGTTGCCGCCGGTGAAGCATTAGCGGTGGAGGACTCTGCAATTGGTATTCAGGCTGCTAAAGCTGCCAAAATTAAAGTTGTGGCGCTGCGACCACTCAGTCAGATGATTACGATTGATCAAAGTCAGGCCGATGTTCGAATTTTGAAATTGATCCAAGTTGTTAGCCTTGCAAAAGAACAATTACAGGCTTAATTGGTGAGTAATAATCATTTGGCCATTAATTAGAGCATTAGTAAAATAATGCTTTTTTATTTTGGAAATTAAATTCTATTCGTTGTGGTGGGTACTAAGTATCCTTAGGCAAGATTTCTAGCACACAAATAAGCCTCCTTTACGTAGTTTTATACTGTAGAGGAGGGTTACATAAGATGATTATAAAACGACAACGATGTCCCTGGGCCGAGCAGGATCAGAATACACGTTATTATCATGATGTGGTTTGGGGAACACCAATTATTCAAGATGACGAAATCTTTAAGCGTCTGGCACTGCAAGTTTTTCAATCGGGCCTAAATCAGCGTTTATTGTTGCGTAAAGAGCAAGCTCTAAATCAGGCATTCAAAGCATTTGCTAGCGACCAAGTTGCATTGTTTGGTGAACAAAAAGTTACTGAGTTATTAACTGATGCAACACTAATTCGCAATCGGCAAAAAGTGCTGGCCGTTATTGAAAACGCGCGTTTGCTGGTGCAATTGCAGAAGCGGCAGATTTATTTGACGAATATTATTTGGACGGAAGGCAGTAGTGATCCGCAATTCAATGATCAGCAGGCTATTCCGGCCTTTACTAATCAATCCGTTAAACTAGCCGCCGAGTTGCGTCAATTGGGTTTTCGGTTTATGGGACCGACTAATTGTTACGCCTTGCTGGTCACTTGTGGCGTTATCAACGGCCATTTAACGACTTGTAGCCGGCACAAAGAAGTTGCTGCACAACAAAAGTTAGCAGCGAAAAGGCTATTAGTTGCGGAGAAAAAAAGGATGATAGACTAAGTATTTTTAAACGCGGCATAAAAGAGCCGAAACTATGTTTGTAATTAAACCAGTCCCCATTAACTTTTAAAATGTGCAATTAGCAGCAAAATGATCTAGCCGCTTTTGTTTAAATTTTATTTTGTTCTAGCTCATTTAAAACCTTAGTAAGTGCTTGTTTTTGGTTTGCGCTTGTTTTGGGATAGGCTAGTGGAAGGGCACTTAACCGGGCATTAATGATGTTTGAAACAATTTTGCGGGACTGCCATTTATTATCTGCTGGAATAATGTACCAAGGATTTTGTCGACTAGCCGTTGCGGTAATAACATCGCTATAGACTCGCTGATAAGTATCCCAGTAAGCACGCTCGTGAATATCCGAGGTTGAAAATTTCCAGGTCTTTTCCGGAATTTCAATCCGGCGCTCAAAACGCTTTTTCTGCTCATCTTTAGAAATATGTAAGAAGAATTTTAAAACTTGGTAGCCACAATGATTTAGGTAGGTTTCAAATTGGTTTAAATCAGTGTACCGGGTCGAAAAAAATTCTGGTTGAATATCGGCTAAACGATTAATTTTTGGTAAGTGCTCATTTAATAGAAGTTCAGGGTGAACTTGTGGTGCTAAAACGTCCTCATAATAAGAACGATTAAAAACGCCAATGTGGCCTCGTTCAGGTAGGGCCTGATGGATTCGCCATAAGAAGTCGTGGGCTAGCTCTTTGCTGGAAGGTTGTTTAAAATTAACGACCGAGCAGCCTTGAGGGTTCACTCCACTGAGAACGTGGCGAATCATACTATCCTTACCAGCAGCATCTAAAGCCTGAAAGATAATGACAACCCCGTAACGATTTTGTGCGTATAATTGATCCTCTAATTGATTTAGTTGTTTAATGTTTGCTTGGATCGACGCTTTAATTTCTTTTTCGTTATTTGGTATTGGGACGGCCGTTTTAATTTTAGTCAAATTGATTATTTTTTTACCAGTATAGCGATATAGTTGTTCACTTGTTTTCTCTGTCATTGTGCCACTTCCTTATAAATTTACCCTAGCACTAATGAAATAAGGAAACAATAGCAGTGGGTAGGCGCGGGATAGCCAATTTTTTATATATGAGCGCTACACGCCACTAGGCAAAGCAGCTTTAGAAAAGTTCACTTATTTTACTGAAACTTATTGCCTAGAAGTGTCAGTGGACCATTTAATAGGGTACTAAAAAAAGTGTGATTTAAAGGTAAATTAAGTAAAATCTAATGACCAGATGAACTTCTGGAATCCGATTTACCTCAACTTAACTACCTTTTAAATCACACTTTTTTGACAGTTATTATTTTGCCTGAATACTAGATTTTTTGCCTGCTTGATTCAACGCTGGCTTATTATCAAGGTCAGTTCGAACGACAAGAACGTCACAGACTGCTGCTCGAGTGACATACTCAGTAACTGAACCAATGAGTAGCCGTTCGACGGCATTTAAACCGGTTGCACCAATCATAATTAAATCAATATCATGTTCCTTAGGGACTTCCTTTGCGACAATTACTTTTGGTGCACCGTACTCAATACTGTAATTAACGTTATTTAAGCCATTTTCCTTTGCGGTTGTAATGTACTGTTCCATTGTCTTTTTTGCCGTTTCAGTTACTTGTTCAACCATGGCTGAATCAAAACTGGAAACGTTCTGGAAAGCCCGAGTATCAACGACATGGACGAGATAAAGTTCAGCGTCATTACGCTTAGCTACTTCAACGGCCTTACGAAAGGCAAGTTCTGCTTCATAAGAACCATCAATGGCAACTAAAATATGTTTGTATTGTTGTAACATGATAATCACCCCAATTCATTTTCTAATTCTATTGTACGTTATTTGCTGGTCCAATGTAAATGAAAGCGGCTAATTTTACAAATGATTTGCTAAAGAAAGTGCAAAAATTGCGGCCAGGAGACAACCAAGGATTAATAAGACGACCCAAAGCGTTAAATTAGGAATTAATAAACTAATCAAGGTTAAACCGCCGACAATTCCAAAATAATTGCGGTAACGTTTAACGAAATCATGCAACTGCTTGTCCTGGGTTAGATCGTGCATTAAAAAGGTTCGGGTTAGATGACGATGTAAATAGTAAGCAAGTACTAATAATACAAGGGCGAAAAGTGCCATAGCAAGTCTGAGCATGATTTATCCTCCTTATGTAAAAAAAGAGGGCCGCTCGAAAGCGAACCCTCACAAAGTATCACTACTTTGCAGATAATCTGGTAGTGCCGTTGTTAATCCCTTCGGATTGAACCCGCGAAAAGGCAGGTGGGCTCAGCTACCTAAAGATACTAGCTTCCTCGTGAAAAGGCATGCTTGATCTAAAGATTGAAAGCCGATCCCAAATTTAATTACTTGATCGGTCAACACCATAATAGGAATAATCGAACACCTCAGAAAATCTACATTTATAGTAGCATAGCCGGAAGTTCAGTGCAAATTTTTGACTTACTGGAAGTGTGATTAGATTAATAATGAAAGCGTTAATTTTTTTGTGCTTTTTCTAAACGCTCATATTGTTGTTTAAGAGCAGTTTCATACTTTCCGTTGGCCTTTGGTTGATAGTACTGGGCGTGTTTTAAACGGTTTGGCAAATATTGTTGTTTGACCCAATCATTAGGGTAATCATGGGGAAATTTATAATTAACACCGTGGTTTAGTTTGGCGGCGCCCTGATAATGTGCGTCTTTAAGATGATCAGGTATTTCACCGGCCTTACCAGCACGAATATCCGTTAGTGCAGAATCAATTGCGCTAATACCAGAGTTGGATTTTGGTGATAAACAAAGGTCAATGACTGCGTCGGCAAGTGGAATTCTTGCTTCAGGCAACCCCAATTTTTCTGCCGCAGTAACGGCATTAACGGTTCGCGCACAGGCTTGAGGATTGCCCAGACCAACATCTTCGTAAGCAATAACTAGCAGGCGGCGCATAATACTTGGTAAATCACCAGCTTCAATTAGACGGCCCATGTAGTGAAGTGCGGCATTAACGTCACTACCACGAATGGACTTTTGCAAGGCTGAAATAACGTCGTAATGTGCGTCACCGTTTTTGTCATTGGCCAAAGCCTTTTTCTGAATACATTCTTCAATAATTGGAAGTGTTAATTCAATTTCACCTTGTTGATTCTTAGGTGTTGATTTAACTGCTAATTCAAGACCATTTAAGGCACTACGTAAATCACCATTTGTTGCTTCACCTAATAAATTAAGTGCTTTTTCGGATAGTTTTACTGGATATTCACCGAGTCCATTAGTTGAATCGGTTAATGCCCGGTTAATTGCCGTCTTGATATCACTTGGCGCCAATGGCTTGACCTCAAAGATTTGAGTACGACTTCGAATAGCCGGATTAATTGAAATATAGGGATTTTCGGTTGTTGCACCAATTAAAATAATTCGGCCGTTTTCCAAGTGGGGTAATAGAAAATCCTGTTTGGTTTTATCTAAACGGTGGATTTCATCTAATAGTAGAATAACTGTGCCACTCATTTTTGCTTCTTCGGCAACGATTTGTAAATCTTTTTTACTATCAGTTGCTGCATTTAACATCCGAAAGGCGTAATGGGTTGAACCAGCAATGGCACTTGCAATACTGGTTTTACCAGTGCCAGGTGGGCCGTACAAAATCATGGATGAGAGCATTTTTGCATCAACCATGCGGTGAATAATTTTCCCCGGACCAACGAGGTGTTGTTGACCAACCACTTCATCGATTGTTTTAGGCCGCATTCGGTAGGCTAAAGGTTGTTGCATAATTATCTTTCCTCCTTTACCTGATAATTGAACTTCACGAAGAACCATTATAACATTGCCGCATCCGGATTCGGTAATTACTGCCGCATAACGGTTAAATTCATGTATAATATTGGTAATTAACTTAAGAATAGGGAGTCTTTTAACTATGTTAAATCATCTTGGAAAACAAATTCAGAAATTTCAGCGTTTTCCATTTCTTTATGAAGGCCAATTTGGACTTGAAAAAGAGGCTCAACGTGTTACGACTGCCGGTGAATTGGCAACGACTAAACATCCGGCCAGCCTGGGTTCGTCCCGCAGCCATCCGTATTTAAAAACGAATTTTGCGGAGACCCAAACTAAAGTGGTCACTGATCGTTTTTCTTCAATCCACAAGATGTACCAACAATTACAGGGACTGGACGCTGTTTTAACCCAAAATTTAGCACCTACTGAACGCTTATGGCCGCTATCAATGCCGCCACAATTACCGGCTGATCAGACAATTAAGCTAACGACAGTAACGGCCCAAAAACATGCTTATCGCAAACAACTGATTGCTAAAGATGGTTTAAAACAGCAGATGATATCGGCCATTCGGCTTAATTTTAGCTTACCAACCCGGTTATTATTGGTGCTATATGAAGATCATTATCAGGACAAGTATGATTCTTATTTAGAATTTCATAATGCAGCGTACTTAAAGGTGGCACAAAATTACCAACGTTACCGGTATATTCTGACCTATTTATTTGGTGCTAGTCCACTGGCGGAGACAAATTTCTATCAATCTGGGCAAGCCAAACCGGCTAAATTAGTGCGTAGCTTAGCTAGTAGTCAGAAGTATGGTTACGCTAATCAGACTGCTAGCCAAATTTCCTTTGCGTCTTTGGCACAGTACGTGCAGGGTATCACGACCTACGTTAGGCAGGGAAAGTTGGCCAATTCACGGGAGTTTAGTGTACCTGTTCAGTTGCAAGGGCGGAAGCTTAGTAAATTAACTAGTGAGGGCGTTACTTATTTGGAATTGAGTAATCTAGAGTTAGATCCTTTTACTTTAGATGGAATTAGTGAAGTCGATTTAGATTTTATGCAGATCTTCTTTATTTATATGTTAATTTTACCAAGTATGCCACAGCAAAAGTTAACTTCAATTTTGCAATTAGCGGCTGAGCAACATGAGCAAGTGGCGTTGGAAGATCCCACCAAAGCTTCAACGTTGCAGGCACAGTTAACCGAATTTATTCAGGAAATGCAAAAGTTCAGCGTGGATTTTGCTGCACCGCACCGCCTGCAAATTGCAGTTAAGCGGATGGCAGAGCGAGTAATAGATTTCAAAAAAACACCGGCCTATTTATTAAGCCAACAAGTGAGTCAACAGTCATTAAGTCAGTTTGCCGTAAAGCAAGCTAATGCGGCCTATACTCAACAAACACAGGCGGTTTACCAACTGAGAGGTTATCAGGATCTTAGTTTATCAACGCAGGCACTTTTGCGGGCCGCCTTTCAAGCGGGATTACAGGTGGAGGTACTTGATCGCCAGGATAATTTAGTTAAATTAAGTTATCAAGAACAGACTGAGATTATTAAACAGGGTAGCCTAACTAGTAAAGATAATCAGTTGGGTGGAGAACTTAGCGCCAATAAAACGGTTCTTAAAAAGTTATTAGGTGCGGCCGGCTTCGCAGTTCCAATGAGTGCTGAGTACCGGACACAAGCGACTGCCCTAACTGACTTTCCCGATTATGCTAAGCGAGGTGTCGTCGTAAAGCCCCGCCGCGGTCATAGTGGTGCGGGCGTGACTGTCTTTAAATTACCGCCCAAGCGAGCTGCTTACGCGGTGGCTGTCAGTACTGCGTTTAAATTTGATCGGACAATTATGGTTGAATCCTTTGTTGCTGGCTCGCAATACCGTTTCTTAGTGATTGGTGGCAAGGTTAAGGCAGTTCTTGAGCAAATACCAGCAAATGTTGTTGGGGATGGACGTTCAACCATTCAACAATTAATTGAAAAGAAGAACCTTACACGAGGTGAAAAGCAAACAAAACCAATGGAAAAAATACCATTGGATGGGGCAACATTGGCTAATTTAACGCAACAGGGATTGCAATTGACGACTATTCCAGTTCGCGGTAATTTGGTTTACTTAGGTGATACCGCTAACCCTGTAACTGGAGGGGACGCGGTTGATATGACAACGGACGTAGACGTCAGTTATTGTCATTTGGCAGAACGTGTGGCTGCTGAATTGAAATTAACCGTTGCCGGAGTTGATCTGTTTATTGATAATCCATATAAGGCGGTGACGGATGAACATCCAGAACTAGGGATGGTTTTAAGTGTCACAAATCAACCGAGTTTGATTGAACATCTTTTTCCTTATTTTGGGGAGGCACAGCCAGTGGCACAACAGTTACTGCAGTTTTTGTTTCCTAAGGCATTTCATTAAAAATATTTAAAAAAGGATGAGGGTGGGGCAACAGTTGGTTTTGGATTAGCTGTAGTTAGACACGTGAACCCAATTTTGGTGCACGTTCTAGAGTAAGGTTCGGAAACAGTAAGCGGCTGGGACAAAAGTCCCAGCCGCTTACTGTTTAAAATCTTTTTGTAATTTGCGTAATCTTTAGAATCTTGCTTAGTCATCATTGCGGTGAAATAGGTTATCTAACAATGACGGACGTTTTTTAGAAGCCGTTTCGGGAGCCGATTTTTCGTAGTATTGCGTAATAGTAACTTCAGAAACGTTTACCGCTTGTGGTGCCACCAATAATAGTCCAACTGCGTCAGCGCTTGTTTGTGCGGTCTCATCACTGATCATGGTAAAAGGCAAGTTATTAGCCGCGGCAAAGCTCAGGTAGGGTTGTAAACGACCTTGATCAAGCTTGCCATTTAGTAATAACTTTGTTTGCTTTAGGTCATACTGCGGAACCATTTTTTTAAAGGCTGGTAGCGTCCGTTCATCGTTTATTTCAGCAACTGTTGCTAATAGGTAAACTCGCTCCCGTAATGAGCCGAGATAACGCCGGCGCTCGTCTGGTTTAGTTTGTGGGGTGCCGCTCATTCGATCCTTAAGAAAATCTTCAACGCCGTCACCATTTGATTGATTAGCAGCCATTTTTAAACATCCTTTCTCTGATATACTAGAGAGTGTTTGGAAAAGCGGTCAGATTCTGAGGATTAGCCTAGATTGACGAATTATCTGTGAAACAGATGATTTGGCGATCATAGCTAACCGCAGGAATCTGCTTTTTCAAGCACGTTTTAGTATATTGAGTATAGCATGGAAGCTTGCAGCTGAGAAGTTTGGTGCTAGGGGAGGAAGATGAGTTTGGTATTTGAACAACGTGATTTTAGTGTCTTTGATGATCAAACGGTTGCGGGACGAATGGCCGGCATCAAAAATAAACTTGATCCTAAATTTGAAGTATTAGGCCAGGAACTAGCCGAGCAATTGACCAAGCAGAAGATGGTGACCTATGTTCAAGTGGCAAAGCATTTGCGCCGGCATGTCTACCCAGCACCAAATACTTGGTTTGCACTGGGCCCACATAAACGAGGCTATAAGATGTTGCCCCACATTGAAATTGGTTTTTGGGATGATCGTTTATTTGTCTGGCTTTGTTTATTGGAAAATATTCAAGATAACGATCGCTACGAGATGGTTATTAAGCAACAGTGTCACGCAATTTTGGCTTTAGCGAAAAAGGACAAAACTTGGCGACTTTCTGGTAATCATATGGCGAAGCCAACAGCTGACTTAACACAGACCGATTTACAGGCACAAACAAGGCGTTTTGCCACAGTAAAAAAAGGTGAATGGTTACTAGGAAAAATTTGGCCGAAAAATGATCCAATTTTTGATCAACCTGGGGCAGTTGAAGCGGAGATCAAGCAAACTGTTTCGGCATTAGTACCGTTATACCAAGATTTATTGATGGTTTTGTAATTATTAATTTAATGAGATGAGCCTTGATTAAGAATTATTTTTGTTGTGATTTTTTTCAAACACTTGCGGCTCTCTGTCAAATCCTGTTGATAGCCAATTTTACAGCGTTAGAAGTTAGGCAACTTCTAATGCTGTTTTTTTATTTGGTTTGGTGCGCATTTGTTGTAGTTTGATCCGTGAAACTAAATGGTGATAGTTACGAAAACCAAAAGCCGTTCGCTGGATCTGTTTGATCATACGATTG
>NZ_RHNQ01000046.1 GCF_003946275.1 Loigolactobacillus backii | reverse complement strand
CAATCGTATGATCAAACAGATCCAGCGAACGGCTTTTGGTTTTCGTAACTATCACCATTTAGTTTCACGGATCAAACTACAACAAATGCGCACCAAACCAAATAAAAAAACAGCATTAGAAGTTGCCTAACTTCTAACGCTGTAAAATTGGCTATCAACAGGATTTGACAGAGAGCCGGTATTATCAGGGCGAATTAGAAGCACTGGCCGGCCGTTACGCGAAATATCCAACCAGCGAAAATATGATAGCGCTGGGTGAAATGACGGAATTGGTTCGGGTCCTAAATCTACCGGAATTACCAACCAAGAAATTGAGTGAATACGCAGATGATTTACGTTATTACTTGGACCATTCCCGTTCGGCCGGTATTAAAACGTTCCAACAACTGAATAAAGTGCTTGGTAATGGCTTATGTGGTGGTGTACTTTGGACCATTGGGGCACGGCCGGGAGTTGGTAAATCGGCCTTTGGCTTAAGTTTTATTCAAAGTGCCCTAGCAATTGATCCAGAAATCTGCGTCGATCATTTTTCATTAGAAATGACGGGCGAAGATAATTTCAATCGAACAATCGCCTTTCATACGGGCATTCCCGTTAATCAATTGCGCAATCCTAAGGCGTTGTTGACACCAATCCAAAAAAAAGAGGTCCAACAAATTCTACCTAAAATTACCGCGCAACACGTCAATTTACACGACAAGATTCTGGTTCTACCGCAGATTATCAAAGTGATTCGGGAAAACGCCAAAAAAGCCTCCGAAAAAGGGGTTAACTATTTTGCCATCGTTGATTACCTACAAATCGTTAGTTTGGCACGAACCAAGGCCCGCGTTACTGATCGGCGTTTAGAAATTGAGGCCATCACCCGGGAACTCAAATTACTAACAAATGAACTGAACATTCCGATCATTTTATTTTCCCAGTTAAATCGTGAACTAGAAAAACGGGTTGACCGCAAGCCACAACTGGCTGATTTACGCGAATCCGGCAGTATTGAACAAGATTCCAACATTGTCTCTTTTCTTTATTTAGAGGACCAGGTTCAAGAACGCAGCAAAATTCGCAATATTAATTTACTATTCCGCAAAAATCGTTCCGGCGAACTAGCGGAAATCCCGTTAATTTTTGATACGCAACAAATGAAATTTATGCCGTTGGATAGTCCGAAATAAGGCCGGCTTGGAGGTTTTGTGTGGTGCCAGGTTGATTAATGTTGTGCGTTGACAAAAATGTGTCTAAAAAAGCAGGCTCCTGCGCTGTTTCAAACACTTCCCAGCAAAATATTCACGCGACCACGTTTACCCCAGTAATTTCTGCTAAAATACAAGCAGATAGAACAAGTGAGGTCGCGCTATGAAAATCATCATTGCACCAGCTAAAAAAATGAAAATTGATACCGATTCATTTCCCATTGCTGCCCTGCCCCAGTATTTAAGCGAGGCCCAACAGCTTTTGCTGACAATGCGGCAGTTATCCTATTCAGACTTAAAAACATTGTGGCAGTGTAGTGATAAGCTTGCCCAAACTAATTACGATTGGTTACAACAAATGGCGCTAAAAGAGCAATTAACGCCGGCGTTACTGGCCTTTTCTGGCATCCAATATCAATATATGGCGCCAGATGTTTTTACCGCGGCCGCACTAACCTACGTGCAGGCCAACTTACGGATCTTATCCGGCTTTTACGGGATCCTGCGTCCATTTGACGGTGTTGTCCCCTACCGTCTCGAAATGCAGGCTCATTTAAAAAGCGGGCAAAGTACAAATCTGTACGACTTTTGGGGTGCCAAACCCTATCAGGCGCTACACGCACAGGCCGAACCAATCATTAACCTAGCGTCCCAAGAATACGCCAAAATAATTCAGCGCCACCTCCAACCCAACGTGCAGCTCATTGATATCGTTTTTGGCCATTGGGTAGACGGCAAAATCAAAACGCGGGCCACGTTGGCCAAAATGGCCCGGGGCGAGATGGTTAGTTTTATGGCGGAAAATAATATAAAAAAACTGGCCGATTTGCGGCACTTTGACCGACTGAATTATCACTACACACCAGAATTATCAGATGAAACAAAGTTGGTGTTTGTTAAACAACAATCGGCCACTAATCAAATTTGATAGTGAAATAAACCGAATAACTGGTCACCCACTCACTATAATTTCTTCAAGGGAGTCCCTTTGTTCCATGACGTTAGCCTTTTCAAGTAAGACATCGTCAACAAGAATACGTCGGTGATAGATCCCAACCAAACGCGTATAAAGTCGTCCTGACCAAATTAATGCCTTATTTAGACTGAAGTTCTGGGCAAAAGGCCGCCCTAATATAATTACAAATAAACGTAACGTAAAAAGGATCGTTATCAATTAATTTCAAATTGATGGCGATCCTTTTGCTATCTTTGCGTAAATAAAATACAAACTACCAGGCCAAGAAAGCAAACCGTAATTAAGCTGCTATTTAAATAATGAAAAAAGCTTCTGGCCTGGCAGATAAACGACGATCATGAAACCAAAAGTAGAACATCATTAATCTGAATTGAATGCGGAAACTCGTGGCCACACTAGATTGGTCTAAAGTCCGTAAATGTTACTGATAACATTCAGCGCAGTTTTTAGAACGTTAGGGCGGCACTGACCAATGATTGTGCCATGCCTAGCGCGATAATCATAGCCCTTTAATTGTGCAAACAACACCATGCCGCTTAGCCGCAGTTTTGGGTCGACCACTTGCATCATTAATGGGTCATCATCTCGTAGCGTGTGTGTCACGGGCATAACTTGAACGAAAGGCGTATTTTGATTGAACTCTGTCGTGCTGACGACTAGAAACGGGCGTGCAATATTACGCTTACTCTGATTATGACCACCAATCTCATGACCAGCATGGGGCTCAGCATCCAGCCAAACAAAGTCACCTTGTTTAGGGATAGTGACCATTAGTCATCAACCCTTTCGTGGCCAATTGGTGCTATTTTGTCAGGATTATAACCAAGGTCATTTACTTCTTGGGCAAAATCGTGCTTTTTGACAGCGTCCGAAGCAAATAGATTAATTGGTTGCTTGGGCTTAACTGGAACATAAACTAGTTGGTCGTTAATGCGCGTTACGGCAAGTTCAACACCTGGTTTGATTCCCGCCTCTTTTGGGATGGTGACCGCGATTGAGTTGCCCTGTTTACGGGTTTTAAAAATACCTAAATATTCTTCCTTAATCATGATTGATCACTCCTTGTCTAGCGTAATAATAACACGTATTAACAATATTAACAAAATATACGTGGGTCATTCAATTAGGAACTAGTAAGGTTAAACAAGAATACGTCGGTGATCAGATTCATATACAACCAAACGCGTATAAAGTCGTCCTGACCGAATTTCTACTTTATTTAGACTAAAATCTTAGGCAGAAACTTTTCACCAAATGTAATCATAAACAAACGTAACGTAAAAAGGAGCGCTATCAATTAATTTTAAATTGATGACGATTCTTTTACTGTCCTTAACACTCAGTTTGTTATGATTCCAACCGAGTGACTCGATTTACCGACCTAATATTTTATGATCACCTGTAGTTACTAAAGTTAAAACTAATTCGTTATGATTAATCATATAAATAACGATTCAACTATCGTACTTTTTGCCATAGTTATTAAAACGTCCGGGATGAAATTCACGGTAGCCTCAATTTGCCACTCAGTAAATGAACTTTAATTATTCTCGTTCAATTTATCCCACCAGGCAGCGACAGAATCAAAAGACTCCGTGTTATTATTTTCAATTTTCTTCTTTGCGCTTAATGCTTCTGGTGTATCAAGAAAATTAATTAACTGAACTTCATTGTCGGCCGCCTTAACTAATGATAGCCGGATGTACTCAGATACGGTTAGGCCTTGTTTGGCCAGATTCTTTTTGGCTCGTTCAACGATAGCATTCGTTAAGCTTACGGAAACTATTTTACTTTTTGGCGTTAATGTTGATATATTATCGGCCTCCTACAGTTACGTTGGTATTTCATTTTAAAGCTGTCTAAAATACAAAATTGAGTCAATTGTCCTGATTTAAATTTTTCCACGCCAACGGGTAAACGGTATCCTCAAACGCGCCGGGAAATTCGATTCCTTTTTTGGGCGCCATTCGAATTGCGTAAGTAATTGGATAAAGGGCACTAATCTTTCTGGCAAACTCTGGGCCGTTAGGATTACCCTGACCGCTAATCGTGATGAAATTTTGTAACGGTAAAGTTGTGATCGACGTTGCCTTTTTTAAAGGATAAATTTCTTTTTCAGATTGACGCCAATTGATTTTTTCCATAATATTCCCCTTTTGCTAGTTGATTAGCTGCGCCCTAAAAGCCTTCAGCAGGATTGTTATTCCGCAGCCTGCATGGTGAATTCAACTTCGTTGGTATCCGAATCCACGCCCTGCTTCACAATGACAAAGCCGTGCGCCTGATAAAATTTAACGGCGTGGTCATTTTTTTGATAAACCGATAACGTTAACGGTGATTTTATTGCTTTTGCCCGGGCAACTAATTTTGTTCCTAGGCCTTGATTTTGAACGTCTTTTCGAACAAACAGGCCGGCAATATAATCATCCACTAGTCCTAAGAAACCGCAGATTTGATCATCTTGCTCAGCGAGAATCAGTGTGGCGCCCTGAATCTGTTCGGCCACGGCGGCGTAATTTTTGCGCCAATAGTCTGATTGGATGAAATCATGTGCTTGCGTATTGCCCAACAACCAAATAGACATGACCTGCTGCAACTGCGCCGCATTAAGTTTATTTACGATTTTAATTTGCATCACATTTCTACCTCAAAATTTTAATTTTTTTGTTTAAGTAATTGCTAATCTTAGGCCAATTATGGCATAAAAATGGCACAGTTGATCGGAAACATCAATGTGCTAAATTTTAGAGAATTTAAACCGCGCAATCAATTAAATTTTTTTGCAAATTGGCGGCTCATTAATTTCAATTTTGGGCTATTTTCAATCTTATTGATTCACCACATATTTAGCCGTTTGCCCAGCCTGCACTAAAGCGATATTAGTGGCAACAATTTTGCCCATTGCCGCCCTAGCCTCAATCGTGGCGTTACCGATATGCGGCGTTAAGATAACGTTTTTCATGTCCGCCAGGCCAGCCGTAACTGCTGGTTCATGCTCGTAGACATCTAAAGCGGCGCCGGCAATTTGCTTGTTTTGCAGTGCATCCCGCAGCGCAACTTCATCGACAATTGGCCCTCGGGCAACGTTAATGATTGCGGCTGTGGACTTCATTTGGTTAAAAACAGCCTGATCAAATTGGTGATAATTAGCGCTAGTTTGCGGGGCGTGAAGACTGATAAAATCACTGGTTCGGGTCAATTCAGCGAAAGAAACATAGTTTACCCCCAGGCTTCGTTCCTCAGGGTCGGATTTCTGGTGGGGCTGCCAGTACTGGACCTTCATTGATAAAGCGGCCGCCTTCCGGGCAACTTCTTGGCCAATATTGCCTAGACCAACGATACCCAACGTTTTCCCAGCGATTTCCTGGCCTAAGAAATAAAGCGGCGCCCAACCGGGAAAGCCTTCCTTGCGCATCTGGACATCACCTTCAACAATCCGATGGCTTAAGGCCAAAATGAGACCAATCGTAACTTCGGCCACCGAATTTGTGGAAACAAGTGGCGTGTTCGTCACAACAATGCCCTTTTCCTTGGCGTAGTTGATGTCGATGTTATTAAAGCCGGCACCAAAATTGGTGATCAGTTTCAAATTCGGCGCGTGATCAATGACTTCCTGATCGACTTTTGTTGAAAGCGCCGTGACCAGATATTCTGCGTCCTTCACGTTTGCCAACAATTCTTGCTTTGAAATTAAACCTGTCCCGGAATAAACGCTAAAATCCAATTGCTGTTTCTTTAGAATTTCCGTTGTGATCGCCGGTAATTTGGCGGCTAGATAAATTTGACTCATTTTTACAGACCTCCTAGACTATATTTGCTTCTACGACTGTATTATTAACTAAATGACAATCAACTACAATAACGCACTTTTCAGTAACGAACGCTCAATTATTTAGGCGTAATTTAGCGTTGTTCCATTTGATAGACGTTAGTAACAATAATTGACAATTACAAATTACGGTGTGCCTAGATCGTGTTGGCTTAGCGACTACGTTCTTCTTTTACCAACACTGATTTTATCAGCCTTACCAAAAAATATCTAAAATTATGGTCCAACAACAGAAAATTTTCAAAAAGCATTAACATTAATGACATGAAAAGTCTAAAATAGACTTGTTAATATTTTTGAAATGGAGTGAACGTTTGTGTTAGAAAAAAAGGTTTATAAAACGCTATTGAGTCATGCGTTTGATTTCCCGGTTAAGGTTAAGTATTGGGACGACAGCACCGAAACTTATGGTGCGGGCACGCCTCAAGCTGAAATTGACATCAACAAGGAACTGTCAATGAAGGAAGTTGCGAAACACGCCACCTTAACCTTAGGCGAAGCTTATATGGATGGCGATATCGATATTAAAGGTTCAATCCAGCAGGTTGTTGCCTCCGCATACCGCCAAACTAGCAGCTTTATGCACGATAAGAGTTTTATGAAATTCATCCCGAAACAGGGCCACTCAGAAAAAGAAAACACAAAAGATATTCAAAGCCACTATGATATTGGCAATGATTTCTACAAATTATGGTTGGACCCAAGCCTCACCTACTCGTGTGCCTACTTCGAACACGATGATGATACTTTGGAACAGGCACAGTTGAATAAGATTCACCACATTTTGAAAAAATTAAAACCAGAACGGGGTAAATCACTCCTGGATATTGGCTCTGGCTGGGGTACGCTTTTGTTCATTGCTGCCGAAGATTACGGCCTCCACGCAACTGGGGTCACTCTTAGTCAAGAACAGTATGACTACACGAAGTACCAAATTCAAAAACGCGGGCTGGAAGATTTAGTCGATGTTCGTTTAGAAGATTACCGGGAAACCAAAGGCCAATTCGACTACATCACCAGTGTTGGCATGTTTGAACACGTGGGTAAGGACAATCTTCCCGGTTACTTTAAAAAGGTCAATGAACTTCTCAAACCTGGTGCCCGAGCACTGATTCACGGTATCACTGGCCAGCATAACGGCGCCGGTGTCGATCCCTGGTTAACCAAGTATATTTTCCCTGGTGGCTACATTCCTAGCGTTTCCAAAAACCTCGATTACATGATTGAAGCTGACCTGCAAATCGATGATTTTGAACCGCTGCGCCGCCATTACCAAAAGACCCTAGAAATTTGGGATCACAATTTTAACCAGGTTCGCGATCAAGTTCGCGCAATGTTTGACGAACGTTTCTGTCGCATGTGGGACCTTTATCTTCAGGCGGCCGCCGCTTCATTTGAGGCTGGTAACATTGACGTCATGCAGTTCTTGCTGACTAAGGCTCCAAGTGGCGAAGGTCTACCAATGACCCGGGATTATATGTACGCCGATAAATAATTTGCTCATAAATTTGCTCATAAAAAGAGACTAGGACTTTTATCCTAGCCTCCTTTTATTGTCGAACGTTAAGCTAGAACGTGGGCCAAAAGTCTGGGTTCACGTGCCTAACTCCGGAAGTGTTTGAAAAAGCGTCCAGATTCTGAGCATTACTAACGTTGTCGATCGGACTAAATTAAACCGAAGTCCGAGTCGCAGTCTAAATTGACGAATTATCTGTGAAGCAGATGATTTGGCGATCGTAACTACTATTCCGCAATTGAGGATTATTAGCACAAAGCGCTAATAATCTAGATGCTTCATCCGTTGTCCATTCAACTACGGCAAAAACCGCCAAGTTGAAACATGGCAACCGCAGGAATCTGCTTTTCCAAACACGACTACCGCTAATTCAATAACCATAATACGGTTATTGAATTAGCTTACGTTACGCAGTGAACCCAAAACCGCCTTTTAGCCCACGCCTTTTACTACAACGATTTAATTTTACGGGCCGGTACCCCACCAACCAATGTATTGCTGGGAATATCTTTGGTCACAACTGCCCCAGCGGCCACGACAACGTTATTGCCAATGGTGACACCAGGCATGATTGCGACCTTGCCACCGAGCCAGACGTCATTGCCGATCGTCACTGGCTTCGCTTGCGCCAAATAAGCACTGCGCCCCTTGGCAGTCAGCGGATGATTGACAGTATAGATATCAACGTTCGGGCCAATCATCACGTTATGGCCCATGTTCACCGGTGCAATATCCAAAATCGTTAAATTATAGTTACTGAGAAAATCTTCCCCAACGTGAATGTTGAGTCCATAGTCACAGTTAAAATTAGCTTGAACCGAAACCCGCTTTCCAGTTGATCCAAAAATTTCCTTAATTTTTTTAGTTTGTGCCAGCGGATCAGTTGCGGGAATTTGATTGAATTCCTGGCATAACTGCGCTGCCCGTGCCTTCCGTTTAGCAACAGCAGCATCCAAAAAATAGTACTCTTCCCCCGCCGTTAATTTTTCTAGCTCCGTCATCTAATCACCTCAAACTTTAGCCTACCACTTGAAATAAAGTTTGGGCCGCTTTTTTGGTTAGAAAAATTAAGACCCTGGGGTGACGCTAGATAGCGGTTAGCGCTAGTGCTTTTTTAAGCCTACCGATAGTGATTTAGTAATAGGATTTTTACGTAGCAAACAGCAAAACTGGCCTGAACTTTACCATTACCAGCAACGTCCGACCAGCAAAATTTCATCCACAAGCTAGAACTGAGCTCACAGTCTCAACTATTAATGCTTATTTTCAGCAGCTGGCGTTTCATTTGGTGAGCTAATATAACGTCGTAATGCCTGGTAACGCCGATAAAGCACCTGTTCACTTTTATTATCTCGTGATTGATAATAACGCCGCTTCAGCAAATCATCCGGCAAATACTGCTGCTTAGCAATTTGATGCGGTTGCTCAAATGGATTCAGCATATCACCACCACCGGTTGTTTCAATCGACTGCTTATAGTGAAAATCCCGTAAATAACTGGGCATTGGATGAAGTTGATTCGATTGTTTGCCGTCTTCGTTGGCCTGTTCATAGGATTGGCCAGCGGAATCAGATTTTGGTGCCAAACACAATGTGATCGTGGCGTAGGCCAAGTGCGTTGTTGCTCGCGGCAGGCCAACTTGCAGCGCCGTTTGACAAGCAAGAATTGCCGTATCAACAGCATGCGAATCGGCCAAACCAACAACCATATAAGCAAGATCACGAATCCGGCGAATCACCGATTCAAAATCACCGGCATTCAATATCACACTCAAATAGTAAAGCGCTGCGTCCGTATCGGAACCACTGATTGAATCCTGAAAAGCACTTAAATAGTCATAATGATTATTCGAATCCTCATCAAAGGCAAAATGCTGATTTTTGGCAAATTCAATAATCTGTTCACGATTAAGCTCGGCCCCATGCATAGCAACCAATGTCTCTAAGATGTTCAAAGCAACCCGAACGTCCCCGTTAGCACAATTGGCAATTAACAGGGCTAATTTCGCTTCTAAGTCAAAATGATAAATTGATTCCGTGGTACGCTGCAAAACCGGCACAATGTCGTTGGGCTCCACTGGCTTGAATTCAAACAATTGACAGCGGGAACGAATAGCCGGACTAATGGTAATCACAGGATTTTCGGTTGTTGTACCAACCAGTAAAATTTGGCCAGATTCAAGGTAGGGCAACAAAAAATCCTGAATCGGTTTTGTTAAACGATGAATTTCATCTAATTGCAGAACAAAAGACTCGTTAGGATGACTGCCAACAAACTTCTGCAGTGTTGCCTTATTTTCAGTACTGGCATTAAATTGTTCAAATGGTAGACTCAGCGTTTTGGCGATAACATAGGCCAGCGTTGACTTACCCGTACCAGGCGGCCCCCATAGAATAAGTGAAATTGCAATTTTCTTATCAATAATTTGCCGTAATGGTTGACCAACATTGAGTAACTGTTGTTGCCCAACCATTTGCTCAAGCGTTTGCGGACGCATGGCATCGGCAAGCGGTTGATGAATATTATTTTTGCCAAACAACGACAATGGTTCCGAAGACATGTGGTCACTTTCCTTGGTATTTGATATTTTTAGTTTGTTATAATTCATGGTAATTGAGAGTTGATCTTTTGATTTGGCATTTATTGTAGCACGTTAGGACTAAATTTGTTTTAATCTTGGATGACTGATCTTGGCAATACAGATCTATCTAAACAGACTGAAATAGGCATTTATATTTTAACCGGTCAAACCGAAAAAACACCCCACCTACTGCAAAACCTCTTCCATCAAATCGGCGTCATCTTGAAATAAAATTTGGGCCGATTTTTATGGGGATTAAGGCCTAAGAATAGTGTCCCATTGCTTGGTAATGTAAAAGCTCATTCATTTTTTCCATTCGTTTAAAAATTAATCTAGCAGCGCTATCAGGAAAAGCCAAATTTCTAATCGATTGACTTATTGTACAATATATCGTACAATAAGGTTATAAAATTAAGGGAGTGATCATTATGGATGCTGTAGCATACTCTAATTTTCGACAAAAATTAAAAGATTATATGCGCCAGGTTAACGATGATTCGGATGCTTTAATTGTAACTAGTAAAAATTCGGAAGAAAATATTGTTGTCATGGGTAAACGCGATTACGATGCAATGCAAGAAACGATGCGCGTTTTATCAAATAATTATCTGATGGATAAAATTAAACAAGGCGATCAGCAATTCGCTAAAGGTACTTTTAAAACCCATGACCTAATTACGGATGAAAATAATGGTTAAAGCCTGGTCAGATGGCGCTTGGAATGATTACCTGTACTGGCACAGTAAAAATGATAGGGCCATCATTAAAAAAATAAATCGCTTGATTAAGGATATTGAAAGAACACCCTACGAAGGATTGGGGAAACCTGAACCATTGAAATACGAACTGGCCGGTAAATGGTCGCGGCGAATAAGTGATGAGCACCGCTTAATTTACCAAGTAGCCAACGAAACAATTTACATTTACTCCGCTAAGGATCACTATTAGCGAATATTCTAGTAATTCAACTAAGAGCGTTGCGCCAAAAATTAATTCTGGCGCAGCGCTCTTTTTATGTTTTTAATTAGTGTGTTGCAGATACCTGGCCGTGAAAATTAGTCTTTTTCTTTAAAAAAGTCATCCAACTCATAAGTTACAACTGGTGTGACGTGTAACTGATATTTAGCAACTAAATCAATTAATCGCTCACCATTAATCAATGTAATCACTCGCGTTCCAGCCCGGGCAGCAGAGATCGCAGCCCGTGAAAAATCGGCCGTTGTAACAAAAATACCATATTCAGCGTTATGTTTATCCATCGCGCCTCTAAATTTATCAATTTCTGGCGATGGCACCATGTCTTCCCAACGTTTGGCCTGCACGGCAACTCTGGCCGTTCGAAAATCATCAGTTGTTAGATAACCATAGCCGTCCAATCCACCGTCACCACTTAGTTTTATACCAATCGTTTCGTCTAATTTGACCCCCATTGACTTCACTAATAATCGAGAAAAAAGTTCAAATTTGGCCGGTGAAATTTGCATAAGGGCCGCCAATAGATCACTTCGCCATTGTTCGGAAGCATCAATTGTATCTTCGACGATAGTATCTTCTACCGAATCATTAACAACAGGCGGATTGTTTTTACTTTTTTGCCGTTTAATTAGATTTTGTTTGTGGCGCCGTTTCCACTCAGGATCGGACTTAGCACGAATATCCATTTGAATATTCAATGAATCTAGATTTAATTGCCGACCAGATTTAGTCAGTTCAATCTCTCCTCGTTGTGGTCGCATCAAAATTCCGGCAATTTCTAAATTTGTAACACTAAAATTAAACGGAAAATTAAATGGCTTGTACTGCTGACCCTTTTTTCCCATTTTAATTTGATTGATAACTGTTTCTGGAATGGCATTGTCTTGTTCCAACAGCGCCTGCTTTACTTCATTAGTGGTAGCGTGGCCACCTAATTTACGTAAGATCTTAATAATCTCAGGCATGATCACGTCTTCTTGCTGAACTCGTGGTAAATTTGAAAAGTCATCTTTTTCCATTTTTTGTGCCTCTAACTATTTGTCTTTAGGTAACGTTACCAAATCGAAAAAACACCCCACCTACTGCAAAACCTCTTCCATCACATCAGCGTCATCGGCGGACACATTGCCAGCGTACTCAGGTGTTGCAAGTGAAATGCTGCCCTGGCTGTTTCTAAAGAGGTACATGTTGCCGTTAAGGCCGGCTTCCGGTGTCGACGCTGGTTTGTCCGCCACAACAATTTCGGTGTTAACCTTAACTGTCCGAATCTCAGAATTGCCCACCTTATTGGCAGAAAAAACGCGAATCAAGGTCATTGGCACATTTTTCAACGTAATTTGGCGCTGATCGCCGGGCTGCTTTAATTCGCCGGTTTGATTATCTGGCCAGTAAAAGGTTACTGTTGCCGCAGCTGTGCCTAATTGATTAAAAACCAACTCCCGGGGTTGATTGACTCCCTTAAGGTTGTAAGTAGCCGTTGTCCCTAAATCCTTGGCCTCAACTTCATAAGGAAATGCCGCCGAATTTTCATCCGTTTGCTGCGAGGACGTGGCGGCTGCTGATGTTGACTCGGACGTTGGCGCAGTTGTTGCCTGTTGTGGCGTTGCCTGACTGGACGACGACTGAGCCATTTTAACGGTGGAACGTGCCGCTTTGGTACTACCAGCGGTTGCCTGCTTTTCCTGTGCACCACAACCTGCTAAAAGTAATAATCCCCCGACCATTAACCCAATTTTAATTTTTTTCATAGTAATTCCTCCAAATGGCGCGATTAACTTCTAGAAGTATCATAGCAAACTCTATTCGCATTATAAATAGCAGATTCGCCGTAAAAGAAGGCTCATTACTGACTTAAACGAATTTCCCTAAGCACCAAATTCACGCCAAACAAAAACTACTCAGATTAAATGGCCTTCTGAGTAGTTCATGGTGATAATTTTAAAAACTAACTTAACGGTATTTTAACAACCGGGTTAGGCCACTTATTTCTTCAAATAAGCCGCCGCGTGAGCACCACTATTGCGGCCGGAATAAAAAGCGTAGCCAACGCAAGTCCCGGGCATATTTGGTCCGTAAGTATCGCCGGCCAACCCCGTGGCGTCATTGCCCACAGCGTACAAACCGTTGATTAACTGGCCCTGTTCATCTAAGACTTCGTTGTTAGGTGTTACTTTCAAACCGCCCATGGTACAAAAGGCACCGTTATCTAGGGCAAAGCCGTAATAAGGGCCCTTTTTAAGTGGTTGTAAATACTCAGGATCTTTACCGAATAACTGATCTTCACCATTAGCCGCGGCCTGGTTATAGTCAGTTACCGTTTTTTCCAACTGACTAACGGGAACATTCATCTTTTTAGCCAATTCCGTGATTGAATCGGCCTTGAAAATAAATGGCTTCGCTGCCGCCACTGCTTGGTCAAGCTCGTCCTGCAACTTATCCATCAACTGACCACGTTTGACGTAAACGCCTAAGCCCATGAAGTTTCCCTGCGTTATCATGCGGTCAATCACGCTTTGATCCAAAATACTAAATACTTTGTTTTGCGTATAGAGGGCGTTACCGGCGTATGAAAAATTATAAACAACTGATTCATCAACGAAACGTTCCCCATTTTCATTGACCCATAATAGCGGCTGACAAGTGGCCGCAGCGTTCATTTGTGAGGCCATGTAGGCAAAGGATGGTTGACTAGGATCGCGTAAATAGCCACCAAACAACATTGCCATCCCGGTACCATACTGCTGGGCCCCAATTTCCCAAGCCATCCGCAATCCGTCACCGGTCCCTTTGCCGGAACTAACTGGAATCAAACGATTAGTATCATAGTGGGTTAATTTGGCCATCATTTTTGGGTTGTTAAGGTAGCCGCCAGTGCCTAGAATCACTGCTTTAGTTCCAACGGTCTGGGTTTCAGCGTTACTTTCATCCCGTAATTCAACCCCGGAAATCGCACCGTTAGCAGTCTTCTCCAACCCAATTGCGGCCGTGGAGGTCAACACTTTAACGCCTAATTCTTTGGCCTTAGGCAACATGACGTGATTAATCACTTGGTCGCCCATGCCCTTATAGATGTGCCACGTTGCCTCGCCGGCACCCATCGCCTGAACACCTTCGTATTCCACGCCTAAATCGTGGAGCCAAGCAACCGTATCCGCGCTGGAATCAATGTACTGCCGCCAAATTCGCGAATCAGCTCTAAATTTCGAATAACCAACTTCTTCTTTTAAAACGGACGTGCCGGAAACCGAGATGTTGGCCGCTTTTTGCAAATAACTGTCCACGGCAAACAAGCCCTCAGTGTAATTGCTGCTGCCACCTGGATGACGGCCCTTTTCAACTAGTAAAACCGAGGCACCCTTTTGGGCAGCTTCAATCGCAGCCGACATACCAGCTGCGCCAGTTCCAACAACGACAACATCATACATTTTCTTTTGTAAGTCCATCATGAGACCTCCTGGTGATTTTTTGAATGAAACAGGTTACAATTGGTAAAGTATTAAAAAGTGGTTGGCCTTGGAACCTGACTAGAAATGTGGCGCGATTACCCTTACCAGCTCTAACCGATTTAGTGTCAACGTGTTTGAAAAAGCGGCTTCTGCTACTAGCTCCGTTTCAACCTAAATCGTGTTTATAAAATACCTTTATTAGTATTTTCCTGACTAATTTGGTGTCAACGAGTTTGCTTTTCCAACTACTCTCAGGTTACATGCATTCACACGTTATGAAAACGGTTTAATTAGTTCGTCAGCCGAACTTTTATTTGGGGAGGAATACTTACGGATACTGATAAATTGAAAACGTTTCTGTTGGTTTCGCAATTGGGTAGCTTCGAAAAAGCCGCCAACGTGGAGTTACGCTCGCAGCGTGCCGTTTCCAAAAAAATGACCAGTTTAGAAAATGAACTTGGTATTCAACTGTTCGATCGCCGCACCAACCGAATTAGGTTAACCGTAGCTGGGCAATACTTTGTCGGCACGGTACAAGATTTATTGCAAAGCTACCAAAGTGCCGTTCAGCAATTACAGGATGTCCAGCAGCATAACGCCGTTTTACGAATCGGTTACTTCTCTATTTTTGAAGCTGCCTTATTACACCGTTCTCTAAAAAAACTGCAAGAAAAAAGGCCCGCCACGCAATTCGTTTTGCAAGAATTGAGTAACGAGCATTTAACCGAAAGTATTGTCAACGGAAATTTAGACCTGGCGCTATCAATTAATTACGGCATTGATCCCCTAGCAGACACGCCAAAGCTTGGCTCGTTTGACCTTTACCAAAACCAAATGGTGCTGGGTGTCAGTCCACTAAACGCACTGGCTGGCAAAAAAGTTGTTGAACAGGCAGATTTGCAAGGTAAGGATATTCTGTATTATAGTCCTGAAGGATCGACTTTCTTGCTGGAAAGTTTTTTGTTCAATAATCCCAGCATTCAAAATTACGAGCACGTCCGCCGGGTCAGCAGCTTTGAGCAAATGCAATTACTGGTTGCACTAAATCAGGCGATCGCCTTTTACCCCCAAGGCCTACTTAATTCCAGTTTATTGGCCAACCTACAAGATACGCGGGACATCATTTTTAAGCCAATTGCGTCCCCAACAAGCAAACAAGCTTACCGAATTATCGCCTTTTACAACCCCAGCAACCAGAATCCTGTTTTGAAAGATTATCTGCGTCTTAATAAAGGCTAACTCAGCGTGAATACAGCTGAAAAACAGCTATTCATTCATTAAAAGTATTACACCATAATTATTCAATTAACGTTCACCAAGGAGAAACCATTAATGAAAGTAACACTCACGAACCGCCGCAACATACGGCAAGCGCATCAACAGCAATTGGCCCGACACAGCTCAACTGGTTATTACTTCAACGATTATGTCTCATTAAACGGTCTAAAACAGTGGGTCACCATTCGCGGCGCTGAACGCACCAATCCGTTGTTGCTCATCATTCACGGTGGGCCGGCCGCCACCAATTCAATGTTCAGCAATTTAACCCAAAATTTTGAAAAAGAAGTTACAATTGTTGAATGGGATCAGCGTGGCGCCGGTAAAACTTACCGCAAACAAAAAGTTACCCCAACTAGTTTACAAGAAATCGTTGATGATGGCCTGGCTCTGACACGTTGGTTGCGCAAAAAGTTTTCCACAACACCACTAATTTTAGTTGGTAGCGCAGAAGGCAGTTTTACCGCTAATTTAATGTTGCAGCAGTCGCCACAATATTACGCGGCCTATATCGCAACTGACCAAGATTTTGAAGATTCCCGCCAGGCCGCCGTTGACCAACTAAAAGCCCTTGGCCAGACCAATCACAATAAGAAAATGACCCGCCGAATGAAAAAAATGCCCCAGCGACTAGATAATTGGACCGATACGGAAATTAACCGCTTCAATCGGTATGCGGCCAAGGCTAACCCGGCCGTACCAAATGCTATGCAGGATTTATTAATCCCCCAACTTTTGACCTCACCATTCCATTCCTTGGCCGATGTGATGGCCTTTTTCCGCGGTATGCGGGCAACAAAGCAGCAGCTGGCTATGGAGTTGGATCACTTTAACTACGAACGTCTTTTAACCGAAACTACCGTCCCTTTCTTCATCTTTCAAGGTGCCGGCGACGTTGTGACCCCCGCCGCAAGCGCCAAAGATTACTTTGACCAAGTTAAGGCACCTAGCAAAAAAATGGTTTTAATCCCTGATAGCGGCCACCTGTGTTTATTCGCTAATCCAGACTATTTCTTGAAAATGATTCGCGAAAACGTCTTGCCGGTGCTAAATTAACAGACCGAACGAATCAGTAAAGTGACAACACACTAACTTGGATTTTTGCCAGTAGTGTAACTGTGCCTAAAAAAGCCGGCCCAAAGAGCGACCAGCAGATGCTTTAATCTTCTTAATTTAAACTGAATCACCCAACAAAACGCCGCCGGACTAACTACTACAGTCTATCGGCGTTTTGTGCAGTATAGAAATTCGGAAAAATTGGTTTAAAACCCAATTTGTTTTTAATCTTTGTATTATCTAAGGCCATTTCGTACTCACCTGTTTCTAAGGCCGCCGAACTCAATTCAGACGTGGGTTGCGGTTGGGCGCCGACTAACTTCAGCAAGTCCACAACAGTAAGTGGTTCTTCATCCACCACGTTAAATATCGGGTTACTGTCATTTAAGTTAGCTGTCGTTGCCGCCAACATAAAAGCCTGATCAACATCATCGTGATGAATTAATGATAATTTCATCTGCGGATTGAAGCCAGTCATGTAAGGAATCGTTTCGGTTAAATGTTGATCACCGGCCCCGTAAACAAAGCCTAAACGCAGTATTCTAACCTCTAATTTCCCTTCCTGGTTAAGCTGTGTGAGAGCCTTTTCCGCCTTAATCTTGGTTTCTGGGTAGGCGGCAATTGCCGGTCCTAATTCGTCAGTTTCGCGCCACGGTCGACCGAGTAAATTAGTTTTCCCACGGTAAACATTACTAGTGCTGGCAAAAACAAACCGTTTTACTCCGGCCAAAATAGCACTATTTGCTAAATTCAGAGTGGCCTTAAAATTAATATCGTTTTGCTGCTCATCCGAAACATTGCCGCGAAATTGTGCTGCTACGTGAATAACAGCGTCACAACCGCCTAGCTGGTTCGTTAGTTCGTCTTTTAAAAGATCGCCAACAACTAATTCTGCACCAGAATTGGCCAATTTTTCTGCCTTTTGTGGATTACGTACTAATGCTTTAATCTGATGACCGTGCTTGATTAAATACGGAATCAACCGACTACCAACCTTACCAGTTCCACCAGTTACAAAAATTTTCATTGTTATTAACTCTTTTCCGTTATTTTTTTGATTTGATTGCATGTTGACATTGTCAACGCTAAGAGCTTAGTCTAAAATATTGTCATTGTCAACACTTTAGATTAAACTAAAGTGTGACCTGCCTTGATAATTCGCGGGCCTAATTTTAATAATTACTTCCAACAAATTTGGCGTAATCGTGGCTAGAATTTTGAATAATTAACGCAGTGCGCCTTACGACTCAGATCTTTGTCGCAGCGATTGTACCCTAAGCAAAATGACCAGCGCGGCCGAATTGATTAACACAATTGGCCCTAATGGTCGCTGGTACTTAATTAAAGTCTGGCCCCTAAGGCTCTGAACATTGGCCACCTTCCAAGACTAAATTGGTCAGAAAAAGCGGCCGGACCAAAGTCCAAGCCGCTTACGTATTATTCTAGAAGTACGCCAAAATTCTAGGTTCATGTACCCTTGTTTGGAAAAACGTTTAAATTCTGAGGATTGGCCTAAACCGACAAATTACTTTTGAAAAAGGTGATCTGTCTGTTGCAGCTACTATTCCATAATTGAAAATTATTACTACTTCGCTTACGATGTCAATCGGACTAGGATGGACCAAAGTCGGAATTGCAACCAAAAACGTTAATCAGCTTGCTGTTTCATATATTGCCCATGCAACTATGGCACAATTCGCTAAGTTGAAACTAGACAAGCACAAACCACGCCAACCTCAAACCGACTTTTGACGCACTTCCTTAAATATTTAAAGGTGGTTTTAATTATCGAAACTAATCATACAAAAGAACAACTAATTATCGTTACAGAAAAAGTTATTGCAACAAAAGGACTGGCGGCGGTCAATTTACGGGATTTAGGCAAAGAACTAAATTTGTCGCGTTCGGCCATCTACCGCCACTTTAAAAACAAGGACGACTTACTGGCGACAGTCGCCGCAAAGATCATCACTACACTACACACGGACGTGGCGGCCTTACTGAACCACGCAACGGGCAATCGGACCTTTATTAAAAATATTTTATTGCTCTTTTACAATTTTGGTAAGAATAATCCTGAGAAGTATAAACTTATTTTTTACAAAAATTGGCCTTCTACGGACTATCCGCAACTAAACAACGCCATTCAAACGCTAAATAGTAGTTATCAGCGCTGTTTTGCCTTAATCGTTGACAACGGTCTAACGATTGACAAAACTTCGACTGAACTTTGCAATATTTCTTCGGCCTTCATTGTTGGCATGGTTGATTTAAATCTAACCCAACACCTTGAAACCGAAGTTGGCATCAGCGATCCCGTAAATCTATTGGACAGCTTTTTGGATACAATTCTTATTGAAACTGCTTAGAACGTGTAATCATTGATCTTCGATTGGAAATCCGTTAATCGGCAGTTTTACAGCTGTTACTTTACCTTGTTTGCCAAATAAGTTTATTACGCTCACATTGGTTTCCCTAGTTGTTCAACCATCTTAGGATCACGGTGGTCAAAAAACGCTGATTCCTTCTTATCCAAGCTGGTGATTTGTTGCATTTCGGTAGCACTCAACTCAAAATCAAAAATGTTGATATTTTCGGCCATTCGTTCCTTATGAACGGATTTAGCCAAACTAACAATTCCCCGTTGATAGAGCCAACATAATACCACTTGGCCAACACCCTTGTTGTGGGCGGCAGCAATTTTACTGAGGACGTCATTTGTAAATAAACCGTGCTTTCCTTCAGCAAATGGTGCCCACGCCTCGGCCTGAATACCTAATTTTTTATGCCAGGCCAGCTCATCTGCCTGTTGATTCCACGGATTGATTTCAATTTGATTCACTTGTGGCGTAACCTCATTATGCAAGTTCAAATCAACAAAGCGGTCAGCGTTGAAATTAGAAATGCCGATTGCCCGAACCTTGCCTTCTTTTTGCAATTCTTCCATTGCGCGCCATGAGCCATATACGTCTCCGTAAGGCTGGTGAATCAAGAATAGATCCAAATAATCTAACTGCAAACGATCCAATGCTTCCTGGAATTCTTTTTTCGTAGCATCATAGCCCGTTGAACTAACCCAGACCTTGGTCGTTACAAATAATTCTTTTCGATCAACTGGGGATTCTTTAATGGCCGCCCCGACTTCGGCCTCATTGCCATAGGCTTGCGCGGTATCAATCAACCGGTAACCGGCATCAATTGCATCTAAAACGGCCTGTTTCGTACCACCATTTTCAATTTGAAATACCCCAAAACCAACTGCCGGAATTTCAACGCCATTGTTTAATTTAAAAGTTGGAACTGTCATTATTAAAAATCTCCTTTTCAATTTAGTTGTACTTGTTAATAGAGTAAAGTCTAAACCCTGAACTGCACTTCATAGCAAGCCTTTATTTTAATCTTTTTCGGTTGTTTTAAATTCGGCCATTTTCCACATTTGTTCTACATTATCCGAATTCATTTCGCCGGACTTAAATTTGGCCAAATGGTCATCGTAAGTATCAATTTTATATTTTAATATCTGCCGTGTTTTCTCTAATTCAGCGAATTTTTTATCCAATTGTTCCATTTGTTCATGCAGCACCTCTTTTTGCGCCGCCGTCACACCTTCATTGGATTGCGCCAATGAAGCAAAATCTATCATTGATTCAATTGACATCCCGGCACCACGCAAACTTTTGGCCAGAAAAATCCAATTTAGATCCTTATCTCTATAATTCCGATAGCCATTTTTATCACGTTTTACGGGCGGAATCACACCGACCCTTTCGTAATAGCGCAATGTATCAACGGAAACCCCGAGCACTTCGGATACTTTTTTACTATTCATCACTAACTCCTTATCTTAAAAAACTTGGTTGCTGCCTTAGTGGCTTAAATCTAAACCCTAGTGTTTACTCCAGAGCAAGTGTTTTTTAGAAGTTGACCTAAATCATTTAAAAGCCTAAACCAATCCATTGGCCTGCAAAAAAGTGTCTAAGGCCTGATCATCATTGTTATAGCGAAATCCGGCGGTAAGTTTTGCGTTACTTGAACTGACCAATTCCGTAAAATAGGCCATTGAATCAGCGATCGGCGTACTCATGCTTGTTGTGAAAGGGACAACCGTTTTAGCGGTAAAATCAAACTGCTCAAATAATGAGTGAATAATCATCGGCGGTTGTTGCCACCAAGTTGGAAAACCAACAAAAATTGTCTCATATTGCGTCCAATTCTTTATTTCCGTACTAATCGCTGGATGAAGATCATTGTCTAATTGCCGTTTTGCAACTTCAGTGTAATTCTCATAACCGGCTGGATAGGCCTTCCTTGGTTCTAATTGTACAATGTCTGCACCGGTGGCCGTTTGTATTTTTTCGGCCGCCTTCTTTGTCGTGCCAGAAAGGGAAAAATAAACAATTAACTTCTTATTATTGCTTTGCATATCTGAACCTCCTCGTATTATTAAAAATGTATTCAAGTATTGACCAGCTTCGCTGTTTGGATGCTGTGTGATATTCTCTAATTGTTC
>NZ_RHNQ01000045.1 GCF_003946275.1 Loigolactobacillus backii | reverse complement strand
TTAGTCACTTATGAGTCTAACTGTGTTGGACTTTTTTGTTAATTTTTTTGTATTATTACAAACTAGCACCACGCGTATTAATTTATCATTGGCTATTCGATACTCATTGTATGAAGTGACCTTGGTCTATTTTTAGTTCAATTTCGAAAGCGCATTCTCTTGGTGATCGAACAAATAGTTCTAAAACTTTTTCTGAAAATAATCCTATAATTAGGAATAAAAACCCATTTATAGGCCTTGGAAACGGTTTTTAATCGATGTTGGTTTTTTTGTATTTTTTGTTTATTGGTGGTATTATAACGATTGTATTTTGAACGTTACATTATTTAACAATCGTTCAGATTCTTTTCTGCCGGTGTCGCTTTCGTGCTAATTCGTTCTGTGTTACACTTTGGATTACAGTGACTATGTACATAACGAATTGCGCAACACTGTCAAAAATCTGGTTGTGGAAAAGAGGTGAGATTCTGTGAATGAAGAGACTTACGTTGTAAAGTTTTTAGGGATTCCCTTTAACATTACAAATGTGATCTCAGGATTAGCTGCTTTTGCAATCGTCTTTTGTCTAGTTTATTTTCTATCGCGTAATTTAGCTATGAAACCAACTGGTAAACAGAACGTGCTTGAGTGGATTATTGATTTTACCAATGGGATTGTTTCAAGTAACATTCCCGGCGAAGAAGGAAAAAGATTCAATTTATTCGCTTTTGTTTTGTTCCTGTTTATCTTTGTTTCTAACCAAATGGGATTGGCGGTTCAAATAATTGTTGGAGGAACGACTTACCTTAAGAGTCCGACCTCTGACCCAATGGTGACTATGTCACTGGCATTGATGGTCTTGTTATTAGCACACTTTTTCGGGGTACAACGATTTGGCGTGAAAGGCTATTTAGTAAATTCCTATTTACGCCCCGTAAGTTTCATGCTGCCAATTGAACTATTGGAAGAATTTACGAATTTCCTAACGCTATCATTCCGTCTGTATGGTAATATTTTTGCGGGCGAAGTCTTACTTACACTTGTTGGAAGTGTCGCAATGTCTCACGGGCTGATTACTACGGTAGTTGCGTTACCGCTCGAGATGGTCTGGCAAGGGTTCTCTGTCTTTATCGGCAGTATCCAAGCTTACGTTTTTGTTACCTTATCAATGGTTTATATTTCTCAAAAAGTTGAGAAAGAATAGATCAAACAATTCTAGGGAGGAAAGTATATTATGAATTTTATCGCAGCATCTATTGCAGCCGCAGGGGCAGCCATTGCCGCTGGTATCGGTAATGGTCAAGTCATCTCAAAAACAATTGAAGGAATGTCACGTCAGCCTGAATTATCTGGTAAATTACAATCAACTATGTTTATTGGTGTAGGTTTGATCGAAGCCGTTCCAATTATCGCGATCGTTGTTTCATTCATTCTGTTATCGCGTTAGGCTACACGAGGCAGATTACTGCCTTTTTTGATTGTCAATTAAATATAAAAGGAGGTGTCAATAGATGCTTTCACATTTCGTCGTTGGTGCAGCAAGTGGTTTATATATAGGTGATTTACTTTTCTACCTAATATCCTTTATCCTGTTGTTACTATTAATTAAGCATTTTGCATGGGGACCGGTCACGAAAATGATGGAAAACCGTGCAACAAAAATCTCCAGCGATTTAGATTATGCTGAGGATTCACGCACGAAGGCTTCAAGTTTACAGGCTCAGAGACAAAAAGAATTAGATAATTCACAGCAAGAAGCGACTGGCATTGTGAATGATGCTCGTCAAAATGGCGAAAAGCAACGGCAAACTATTCTTTCTACAGCACAAGATGAAGTTGGTACATTAAAGTCAAATGCCCAGAAGGATATTGCGCAGGAACGCGAAGATGCGTTAAAGAGTGCGCAAAATGATGTGGCCGCTTTATCTATTGAGATTGCTTCTAAAATCATTCAAAAAGAATTAAAGGCTGATGACCAAAAAGCACTCATTGATTCTTATATCGAAGGGTTGGGGAAGCAAAATGGCGCTAGATAGAGAAACAGTTGGTACACGTTACGCTACGGCGCTATTTGATCTTGCAACGGAAGAAAAGACACTGGATAGCATTTATGAAGAAGTTGTTGCACTGCAACAAGTTTTTACCACAAATGACACATTAGGTGAGGTACTTTCTGGTGCAATTTTAACGTCAGACCAAAAAAAGCCACTTTTAGCTGCCTTAAAAAAAGATGCATCAAAAACAGTTGCGAATCTATTACAAATGGTTTTTGATTATGGTCGAATGGCTGAAATGCCCAATATTTTGG
Organism: Loigolactobacillus backii; assembly: GCF_003946275.1. Taxonomy (GTDB): domain Bacteria; phylum Bacillota; class Bacilli; order Lactobacillales; family Lactobacillaceae; genus Loigolactobacillus; species Loigolactobacillus backii. Next base: position 19,387 of record NZ_RHNQ01000045.1, on the reverse strand, counting down.
CTGATTATATTCAATTATATGATCAAAAACGTGGATTGGTTCACGCCAAAGTAACTTCGGCAGTACCATTATCTGCTGATCAAAAAGACGCGTTGGCACAACAATTTGCAACGCGGATTGGTGCTAACAATGTTGAACTGGATAATGTTGTTGATGATAGCATTATTGGTGGTGTCATTGTAAAATCAAATGATTTGATTATTGATGGTAGTATTCGAACACGTTTAATGCACGTTCGACAGTTATTGTTAGGCTAAAAATAATAAACGGATTTTATTTTAAAAGAGGTGAACCCTATGAGTATCAAAGCTGAGGAAATCAGCTCTTTGATTAAACAGCAATTAGATAACTATTCTAATGATCTATCTGTTGAAGAAGTTGGTACCGTTACTTATGTTGGTGATGGTATCGCAAGAGCAACCGGCCTCGATAACGCAATGGCCAATGAATTGTTGGAATTTCAAAATGGTTCATATGGTATGGTACAAAACTTAGAAACAAATGATGTTGGTATTATGATTATGGGTTCATTTGACGATATTCGTGAAGGCGATACTGTAAAACGAACTGGGCGAATTATGGAAGTACCAGTTGGTGAAGGTATGATTGGCCGGGTTGTTAATGCTTTAGGACAACCAGTTGATGGCCAGGGCGATATTAAATCGGACCATACACGTCCCATCGAGTTTAAGGCGCCCGGTGTTATGGATCGACAATCAGTCAGTGAACCATTACAAACTGGACTAAAGGCAATCGATTCTCTTGTTCCAATCGGCCGTGGCCAGCGGGAATTAATCATTGGTGACCGTAAGACAGGTAAGACTTCTGTTGCTATTGACACAATTATTAATCAAAAGAATCAAAATATGATTTGTGTCTACGTTGCTATTGGCCAAAAGGAATCAACCGTCCGCAGTCAAGTTGAATCATTACGTCGATTCGGCGCAATGGATTATACAATTGTTTTGACGGCTGGTCCTTCTGAGCCAGCACCAATGTTATATTTGGCACCATATGCTGGTGCGGCAATGGGTGAAGATTTCATGTACAATGGCAAACACGTTTTAATCATTTATGATGATTTAACGAAGCAAGCCACTGCATACCGTGAAATTTCCCTACTATTACGTCGTCCACCAGGTCGTGAAGCCTATCCTGGTGATATTTTCTACACACATTCTCGTTTACTGGAACGTGCCGCTAAGTTAAGTGATAAATTAGGTGGCGGTTCAATGACTGCCTTGCCAGTTATTGAAACCCAGGCTGGTGATATTTCAGCTTATATTCCAACTAACGTTATTTCTATCACTGATGGTCAAATTTTCTTGGATAGTGATTTATTCTATTCAGGTACTCGACCATCAATCGACGCTGGGGCATCGGTTTCTCGTGTTGGTGGGGATGCCCAAATCAAGGCTATGAAGAAGGTTGCCGGTACTTTACGTGTGGATCTGGCTTCATACCGTGAATTGGAAAGCTTCTCACAATTTGGTTCTGATCTTGATGCCGCCACACAAGCTAAATTAAATCGTGGTCGGCGAACGGTTGAAGTACTTAAACAGCCAGTTCACCAACCACTTCCGGTTGAAAAACAGGTTTTGATTTTATATGCTTTGCGTGAAGGCTATCTAGATAGTGTTCCTGTTGATGACATTTTACGTTTCCAAGACGAGCTGTTTGATTATTTTGATAGTAATAAAGCAGATGTTTTGAAACAAATTGCTGATACAGGAAAATTGCCTGAAGGCAGCGAGTTAGCTGATGGGCTTAAAGCTTTTTCTAAAATCTTTAAACCTGGAGTGACACCTGTTGAAACGGCTACTAACTAAGAGGAGATGAGCACATGGCTGAATCTTTAACTGAGATTAAACGTCGAATTGATTCGACAAAGAGTACCGAGAAAATTACCCAAGCCATGCAGATGGTCTCAGCCTCGAAGTTGAATCAAATTGAAAAAAAGTCGTCTAATTATTTGTTATATTCAAGTAAAATTCGCGAAATTGTGACGCATATGGCCGCCGCGCAATTATTGGCCATTAGTAATTTTAATGATAAAAGTTCTAACAAGGACGGAAAAGATAAAATTCGCGTTAGTAGTATGTTGCAGGAACGACCAGTTAAAAAGACTGGCTACCTTGTGATTACTTCAGATCGGGGACTTGTTGGTAGTTATAATAGTAACGTTATCAAGGCTGTTACTGATATGATTACAAAAGATCATAAAAATTCTGATGAGTATGTCTTTATGGCGGTAGGCGGAACTGGCGCTGACTTTTTTAAAAATCGTGGCATGAACATTGCCTATGAATATCGTGGTGTAAGTGATGTTCCAACTTTTAACGAAGTTCGGGAGATCGTTACAACAGCAGTTTCAATGTTTGATTCTGGTGTTTTTGATGAACTTTACGTTTGTTATAATCATCACGTTAATACATTACGTTCAGAGTTTCGTGCTGAAAAAATGTTACCAATTACTGATTTAGATATTTCTGAAGTAAAGGATAAGCACGTTTCATATATTGCCGATCCTTCACAGGAAGAAGTACTTGATGCAATCTTGCCCCAATATGCCGCAAGTCTAATTTTTGGTGCATTAATGGATGCTAAAGCTGCCGAACATTCGGCCGGTATGAACGCAATGCGTAGTGCAACCGATAATGCTAAAGATTTAATCGATCATTTGACCTTGACTTATAATCGGGCACGACAAGGGGCCATTACCCAAGAAATTACTGAAATCATTGCAGGTGCTAGTGCGCTTGAATAAGCTGCTGTACCTAGTAAAAATGATGGGAGGAACAAAATAATATGAGTGCTGGTAAAATTACCCAAGTAACGGGTCCAGTTGTCGATGTTGCGTTTCCTTTAGACGGTTCACTCCCTGAAATTAATAACGCACTGGTTGTTCAAAAGAGCAAAGATGAAACAGTGACGTTAGAAGTTGCCCTGGAATTAGGCGATGGTGTTATGCGTACTATCGCTATGGATTCAACGGATGGTTTGCAGCGTGGAATGAACGTTACAGATACTGAAGGAGCCATTACAGTTCCAGTTGGCGAAGATACTTTAGGGCGTGTGTTTAACGTTTTAGGTGAACCAATCGACTTCGGTGATGAATTTCCTGCCGATCACGAACGTAGTAGTATTCATAAGGAAGCACCTAAGTTTGAGGATTTAAGTACCTCTTCTGAGATTTTGGAAACTGGAATTAAAGTTATTGATTTACTTGAACCTTACCTTCGTGGTGGGAAGATCGGCCTATTCGGTGGTGCCGGTGTTGGTAAAACAGTTTTAATTCAGGAATTAATCCATAATATCGCTAAAGAACATGGTGGTATTTCAGTCTTCACTGGTGTTGGTGAACGTACGCGTGAAGGTAATGATTTGTATTATGAAATGAAAGGTTCAGGCGTTTTAAGTCATACGGCCATGGTCTTTGGTCAGATGAATGAGCCGCCTGGTGCCCGGATGCGGGTTGCCATGACTGGTGTTACCCTAGCTGAATATTTCCGTGACGTTGCTGGCCAAGATGTTTTACTCTTTATTGATAACATCTTCCGTTTCACGCAAGCTGGTTCTGAGGTTTCGGCCTTACTTGGCCGGTTACCTTCAGCCGTTGGTTATCAGCCAACGTTAGCTACTGAAATGGGTCAATTACAGGAACGAATTACTTCAACTAAAAAGGGTTCAATTACGTCAATTCAGGCCGTTTATGTGCCTGCCGATGACTATACCGATCCTGCACCTGCAACTGAATTTGCGCATTTGGATGCAACAACTAACTTGGAACGTTCTTTAACTGAACAAGGTATTTATCCGGCTGTTGATCCACTTGCATCAACTTCAAGTGCCCTTGATCCAGAAATTGTTGGCCAAGAACATTATGACGTTGCTATGCAAGTTCAACAGGTATTACAGCGTTACCGTGAATTGCAAGACATTATCTCTATTTTAGGGATGGATGAATTGTCCGATGACGAAAAGATTATTGTTGCACGTGCACGGAGAATCCAATTCTTCTTATCGCAAAACTTTAGTGTTGCCGAACAATTTACTGGCCAACCTGGTTCATACGTATCAGTTGCTGATACCGTTAAGGGCTTCAAGGGTATTTTAGCCGGTAAATATGATGATCTACCAGAAGATGCTTTCCGTGGTGTTGGTCCAATCGAAGAAGTTGTCGAAAAGGCTAAAAAAATGGGTTACGGTAGCAATACCAATGCATCAACTGATCAAGATCAAAAAGCTGCAGCTAACTAGGAGGTGTGCATATGGCTGACAAGCCCGTTTTGACAGTTAATATTGTCACACCCGATGGTATTATTTATAATCATCACGCTACGATGATTATTGTTAACGCGTTAGATGGTCAGTTAGGAATTATGCCTAATCATGAGCCAATTGTGGCGCCATTACAGATTGATGAGGTCCGCGTTAAGCGTGTCGATCAGTCTGAACATGAAGACGCAATTGCTGTTAATGGTGGTTTTATGGAAGTCTCTGGTAACGTTGCTTCAATTATTGCTGATTCTGCGGAACGTGAACGTGATATTGATGTTTCACGTGCGCAATTGGCTGAGCATCGTGCTGAAGAAAACATTAAAAAGGCACAAGAAAAAGAAGATACTGATGAGTTACAACGTGCGCAAATTAAACTTAAACGTGCGATGAACCGAATTAACGTTTCAAAACATTAATTTAAGTTAAAAAGTAGGTTAAAGAGCATCTGTTTATGATGGTAATTCAGTCATAAAAAGGTGCTTTTTAGTGTGTCATTTATTAATGCACCTAATATTTGTTTGGAAGATGCCCTTATTAGTATTTACCTGACCAATTTAGGGTAAACGTATTTGGCCAACTCCCGCAACTCTTTTTAGTTTACTGTTGTATAAAATTCTGACAGTACCAGTCGTCTATGTTAGAATTAGACTTAAATGTAGTAGGGGGAATGGATTTGCAAAACATCGGGATTCAATCCGTTGTAACGTTAGTTTGCTACTTTATTTTTACCGGCGCCGCTTTTTGGGCTCTTCGTGCACTTCGATTTGAAAAAATCATTCGACGTGATCACGTTCAGCAGGCGCAATTATTAGTTGGTTTATTGGCAATTGTGATTGGTTATCTATGTAGTACTTTTTTCTTGAATTTTATTGATAATGCACGTAATTTGATTTTTCTTTTTCGTTAATCAGTTACGTAATTAAACCTTAAATGGTGCGGAGGAAAACTCATGGCAGAAAAGTTGATCATCCATGGTGGACAAAGATTAAATGGAACGGTAAACATTGAAGGCGCTAAAAATGCTGTTTTATCCATTCTAGCAGCAAGCTTACTGGCTTCCAGTGGCCAAACAGTTTTAGATAATGTTCCAATTTTATCGGATGTTTTTACAATGAATGAGGTTCTCAATCGTTTGAATGTTGATTTGGCCTTTGATCAACATAAAAAAACGATTACGTTAGATGCAAGTGGTGATCTTGCCTTTAATGCACCTTTTGAATACGTTTCAAAAATGCGGGCATCGATCGTTGTTTTAGGTCCATTATTGGCTCGATTAGGTCGAGCTCGCGTTGCTATGCCAGGAGGTTGCGCAATTGGTAGTCGGCCAATTGATCTTCACTTAAAAGGTTTTGAGGCTCTTGGTGCAACAATTACACAGCACGACGGTTATATTGAGGCGGTAGCGCCAAAATTAGTCGGAACACAAATTTACTTAGATTTTCCAAGCGTAGGCGCAACCCAGAATATTATGATGGCAGCAACTTTAGCCGAGGGAACGACTACAATCGATAATGTGGCCCGGGAACCAGAGATTGTTGACCTGGCGAACGCATTAAATAAAATGGGTGCACGTGTTGTTGGGGCCGGAACCGAAACCATTCGCATTGAAGGCGTAAAGGTTATGCACGGCTGTAAACATAGCATTATTCAAGATCGAATTGAGGCTGGTACTTTTATGGTGGCGGCAGCGATTACGGGTGGCAATGTTCTGATTAAGAATGCCATTCCAGAACATAATAAGCCGCTCATTTCAAAGCTAGAGGAAATGGGGGTTAAGGTTGTTGAATCCGACATGGGTGTCCGAATCATTGGAATGCCAACGCTTAAAGCAACTAGTGTTAAAACATTACCTTATCCAGGTTTTCCAACTGACATGCAGGCACAAATGACCGTACTGCAATTGGCGGCACAAGGGACTAGTTTGTTAACGGAGACGGTTTTCGAAAATCGTTTTATGCATTTAGACGAGCTACGACGAATGAACGCTGATTTTAGGATAGAGGGTCAATCTGTTCTACTATACGGACCAACAGCGTTCAATGGGGCCGAAGTTGCGGCATCGGATCTTCGTGCTGCTGCTGCCTTGGTGATCGCCGGTTTGGTGGCAACAGGTTATACAAAAGTAACTAATCTTAAATACTTAGATCGTGGCTACTACAAATTTCATAAAAAATTATGTGGTTTGGGGGCTGAAGTTGTTCGGGTCGATACAGAAAAGGAAAATGAGGTTATCACACCTGATTCTTTTGCAACGTTGTTGGCCCAACAAGCTTAATTTTTTTGTAAGAAGTAGGTGCCTGACCTGCTTCTTTTTTCATGGAATAGCTTAAAAGGTGGCTTTTATTCTGGCTTGACCGGAAGTCCACTATTTTCGTGGGCCGCATCTTATGCTATAATTCAATATTGATTGAGTTACGTTTAGCGAGAGGAGCAAAACAAGAATGGCAAAAGATATCGGTATTGACCTTGGTACTGCGAATGTCCTAATTCATGTTCAAGGTAAAGGTATCGTTTTGAACGAACCTTCTGTAGTCGCAATTGATACAAAGACCGGGAAGGTGCTAGCAGTAGGATCGGATGCTTATAAAATGGTGGGTCGAACACCAGGCAACATTCGAGCAATTCGACCAATGAAAGATGGCGTGATTGCGGATTTTGATATTACTGAAGCAATGCTATCTTATTTCATTAATAAATTAAACGTTAAGGGAATTTTATCCAAACCAAATATTTTAATCTGTTGCCCAACTAATATTACGTCAATTGAACAGAAGGCAATTATTGAAGCCGCCGAAAAATCTGGTAGTGGTAAAGTTTATCTAGAAGAAGAACCAAAAGTCGCTGCAGTTGGTGCGGGGATGGATATTTTTCAGCCACAAGGTAATATGGTAATTGATATCGGTGGTGGTACAAGTGATATCGCTGTTTTATCAATGGGCGATATTGTTACCAGTCGCTCGTTACGTTTGGCTGGCGATAAAATGGATAGCGAAATTTCTAGTTTTGTTAAAAATGAACATAACTTGTTGATTGGTGAACACACTGCCGAAAAAATTAAGATTGAAATTGGTGAGGTTTACGGTAAAGATGAGGCGAAATCGCTTGATGTCCGGGGCCGCGATATGGTCACTGGTTTACCTCGAACGATCACGATTACTTCTAAAGAAGTTGAAAATGCCTTACACGATACAATGATGCAAATTGTTCAAGCGGCAAAGGATGTTTTAAACCAGACGCCACCTGAATTATCCGCTGATATCATCGATCGCGGAGTTATGTTGACTGGCGGTGGAGCGTTACTTCATGGGATTGATCAACTTTTCTCCGATAATCTAAAAGTGCCGGTAATTGTTGCTGAACGACCATTAGATGCTGTTGCTCTAGGAACTGGCGTACTGTTAGATAATATTAATAAAAGTAAACGGCGCTAAATTGAGGTGATTGGAAATGCGTAATTCACGGCGCTTTGATGTTTTTGTGCGGCCGGTTTTATCAAAGATACTTTTAGTTGCAATTTTAATGTTAGCTACCTTGGTTCTTGGGACGATGATCGGCTTTGCAATTGGTGGCGGAAATCCATTACGTGTCTTTTTACCAAGTACTTGGGGGCATATGTTGGATTTTGTGCAGTAGTTGTTGAAAGAAGCTAAGGCAGTTGCGTAGCTTCTTTTTTGTCATCTTTGAATAGAGGATCAGGTTATCGGTTAGAAACGGGTTCACTACCGAAATATTCATTAGTAACTAACGTGAGTAAGTTGAAAGTACTGCGATCAGATTGGCTGATAGAATTCATTGTTAAAAGAGTTTTGTTAGGTGGGAGGTAGTTAAATGAAACAATTATTGGTTCGACTTATTCGAATTTATCAGCGCTATTTATCCCCCGCCTTGCCAAAAAGTTGTCGTTACTACCCAACTTGTTCTCATTATGCAATCGAAGCAATCGAGCAATATGGTGTTTTTAAGGGATCGTTAATGGCAATTAGTCGGCTATTACGCTGTCAGCCATTTGTGACTGGGGGTTTTGATCCTGTTCCCGGCAAATTTTTGATCGGTCGTAATCATAATCAGCAGGAAATAGAGGAAGCGAAGGTAAAATATTATGGCGAAACAACCAAATAAAGTTGAATTGACAATTCAAGAAGAAACTCACGAAACAAACATTGTTAACGTTGTTTTTGATGGTAAAAAACGGATTGGTGATATTGAAGAAATAGCTGAACATCAATTTCAAGTTAAACTGGCCGATGGGACTTCTTTTAACGCACGTAGCTATGAAGATGGGCTTAACGAATTAATTATGCAGTACCATTTGCACAAATAAATAATCTAAGCTTTTTGTAAAGTTGAAGTTTTTTACTAGCGCAATTAATTGAGACGGTTATACTGACAATGAAGGAACCTAATTATAAGATAAAGGGGCAGTTTTATGCGAGAAACAGCGCGTGAAGAGGCTGAGAATCCAAGAATTGATTATGGTATTATTTTTTCAGTCATGATGTTGGCGCTGATTGGTCTAGCGTCGATCTATGTTGCAGCAGTTCACGATAAGTCAACCACCAATGTGACGCGGACAGTGGCCGTGCAGATTTTATGGTATGCCATTGGAATAGCAATTGTTGCGATTGCGATGCAATTTGATTCCGAACAGCTTTGGCGGGTGGCACCATTGGCTTATGGTGTCGGAATTATTTTACTGGTAGCAGTTTTGTTTTTGTATAGTCGATCTTACTACGTTAATACTGGTGCTAAGAGTTGGTTTGCCCTAGGACCATTCACTTTTCAACCCTCGGAGGTCATGAAGCCCGCGTTTATTTTGATGTTAGCGCGAGTTGTCATGACCCACAACAATGAGTATCCAGTACACCAAGTTCAAAGCGACTTAATTTTAATTGGTAAGCTGGCAGCCTGGACCCTTCCAGTAGCAATTTTATTGGAACTCCAGCATGACTTTGGGACAATGTTGGTCTTTTTTGCCATTGTTGGTGGTGTTATGTTGGTATCCGGTGTTACTTGGAAGATCTTAGTTCCATTGTTTTCATTTATTCTGGTGATCGGGGGCACGGCGATTACCTTTGTTGCGACCAGTTGGGGTCGAACGATTCTTGGTCACATTGGTTTTGAAAGTTACCAGTTTTCGCGAATTGATACTTGGTTACACCCAGCCAATGATACTAGTAATTCTGGGTACCAATTATGGCAGAGTATGAAGGCAATTGGCTCCGGGCAGATTATGGGTAAGGGGTTTAACCACACTGAGGTTTACGTTCCCGTTCGTGAATCAGATATGATCTTTTCGGTCATTGGCGAAAACTTTGGTTTTATCGGTTCAACAATTTTGATCTTACTTTATTTTCTGTTAATTTATCAAATGATCCGGGTCACTTTTGATACGAAAAATGAATTTTATGCCTATATTTCAACCGGGGTTATCATGATGATCTTATTCCATACCTTTGAAAATATTGGGATGAACATTGGATTACTACCATTAACGGGGATTCCGTTACCGTTTATTTCCCAAGGGGGGTCGGCGCTAATTGGTAATTTGATTGGTGTCGGGTTAGTCATGTCGATGCGCTTCCACCATAAGAGTTATATGTTTAGCTCAGATAGTGAGGCTTTCAATTAAACTAATTTAGGAGTGTTTGAAAAGACATCTAGCAATCTGTTTTTTCAAACATGTTGACACTAAATTAGTCCGGAAAAGATAAGTAAAATTATTTTCCAAATACGATCCAGAGTTCAGCGGATTAGTTTTCATTGGAAAGCACTTATCCGCTTGACAGGGAATTATAATCTGTTTATAATTAACCTCAATTGAATAGGACGCGATGAAGAGAAGAGCGAGGATTTATTTTGATTTTAGCGACTTGTGATGGTGAAAGACAAGCAAATTAACCTCAAAGATGATCTTGGAGTGTGTAGAGTTGTAGCGACTCTAGCGGATTTGTACACGTTATTGTACTGAGTCAATCGACTCGATGAGATGGCTGAAGTGATTCAGTCATAAACAAAGGTGGTAACACGATAATAACAAGCTTTTCGTCCTTTAGTATCAGGTGATACGGGATGAAGGGCTTTTTTTATTGATTTAGAATAAGGAGATGATGTACCTGTGATTGACATTAAGGGTGTCAGTAAGGTTTTCAAAGGTAAAAAGCAGATTACGGCCGTTGAAGACGTCAACTTACAAATCAATGATGGTGAGATCTATGGTATTGTCGGCTATTCAGGCGCAGGTAAAAGTACTCTAGTACGAATGTTTAATGGCCTAGAAACACCAACTACTGGCACAGTAACGATCAATGACACAGTAATGAGTGACTTGCACGGTAAAGAGTTACGTGAAAAACGCCAAAAAATGGGCATGATTTTTCAGTATTTTAACTTATTGTGGTCGCGGACTGTTTTACAAAACGTTACTTTTCCGTTAGAGCTAACCCACGTTCCTAAAGAAGAACGACAGGCAAAAGCAGAGAAATTAATTGAAACGGTGGGTCTAAAAGGGCGGGAAAATGCCTATCCAAGTGAATTATCGGGGGGGCAGCAACAACGTGTTGCCATTGCCCGGGCGCTGGCCAATGATCCGGAACTTCTGCTGTCTGACGAGGCAACCAGCGGACTGGATCCTAAAACGACCGACGAGGTTCTCGAATTATTGCTTAAAATTAATCGGGAATTGAACATCACAATCGTTGTGATCACTCATGAAATGCACGTTATCCGTAAAATTTGTGATCGAATGGCAGTCATGGATGCCGGGCGAGTTGTTGAGGAAGGTAGCGTCTTCGATATTTTCCGCCACCCGCAAAAAGAAATTACACGGCAATTTGTTTCCGAAGAAGAAACTCCGCAGCTAACGGATACCAATGTTGTTATCAATGAATTATTAAAGCAAGTTCCAACTGGTAAAATTGTGAAATTAACTTTTCACGGCGATCAGGCTAAATTACCAATTATTTCTGAAATGTTGCGTCAATTTCCGGAGATTGACCTCAATATTGTTGATGGCTCCATTCATCAAACTCAGGAGGGCTCAATCGGAACACTTTACTTACAGCTTTTAGGTAATGCGCAGGAAATTATTGATGCCCAGGATTATCTGCATAAAATGCGAGTTGAGACGGAGGTGATTCGTGGTGAGTAGTACAACTGGCTTTTCATCTTATTTTCATTTTTCGCAAGTGGATTGGGCAAGTATGTGGTCGGCCACCGGCGAAACAATTTGGATGACGGTCTTTTCATTAGTTTTGGTTGCTATTATCGGCATACTGCTAGGGTTACTTTTATTTGAAACAACGGATAGTCATAGTTTGTGGGCCCGCTTACTTCATTGGTTAGCAGCAGTTTTCGTTAACGTTTTTCGTTCAATTCCGTTTATTATCTTGATTGTTTTACTATTACCGATTACTAAAAACTTAGTCGGAACAATTATCGGACCGAAAGCTGCGTTACCATCATTGATTATCTCTGCCGCGCCATTTTATGCGCGAATGGTGGAATTGGCATTTCACGAAATTGATCATGGGGTTATTGAGGCCGCTGAGTCAATGGGCGCCACAAATACACAGATTATTTTTAAAGTGTTATTACCTGAAAGCAGCCCGGCGCTAGTGTCTGGAATTACGGTTACGGGGATTTCACTGATCGGTTACACAGCAATGGCCGGTGTTATTGGCGCTGGTGGTCTGGGTAACTTGGCATACTTGGATGGGTTCCAAGCAAGTAACAACACAATAACGCTGGTTGCAACGATTGTTATTCTTATTATTGTATTTATTTTTCAAACGATTGGCGACTTAACAGTTCGGCGAATCGACAAGCGGATTACACGTTAAAAAATTTAATCATCATTCATTAGAGGGGGAGTTTAGTTATGAAGAAACATCGTTTACTTAAATTAGCAACAGCGGCGGCCGTTTTATTATTGGGCGTTAGCGCAGTTGCCGGGCCAGCATCGGCCGCAACAACATTAAAGGTGGGGGCTACTAAAACACCACATTCAATTATTCTGAACCACGTTAAGCCGCAGTTAAAAAAGGAAGGCGTTAACCTTAAAGTAACGGTTTTTCAGGACTATTCTTTAATTGATAAGGCCTTAGTAGCTAAGGATCTTGATGCAACTTACTTTGCACACAAACCATACGTGGATCAAGAAGTAAAAAAGAATGGTTATAAGATTGCAATTGTAGGGGCCGTTCATTTGGAACCAATCAGCGCCTACTCAAAGAAAGTTAAAAAATTATCACAGTTAAAAGATGGTTCAACAATTTTAGTTTCTAATAACCGTCCTGATTATGGCCGTGTTTTAACGATTCTAAGGGATGCTGGCCTAATCACAATTAAAAAAGGAACTAAGATTACGGACGCTGACTTTACGGATATTGCAAAAAACCCAAAGCATCTGAAATTTAAGCACGATTATGATCCCAAACTGATGCCTTCACTTTATAAGAATAATGAAGGCGACGTTCAATTTATTAACGCCAACTTTGCGGTTCAGGCTGGGATTAATCCAACTAAAAAAGCCATTGCAACTGAAAAGAAATCCTCACCATACGCGAATGTTGTTGAAGTTCGTCAGGGTGATCAAAACAAGCCAGCCGTTAAGAAGTTGATGAAGGCTTTACAGTCAAAGTCAACTCAGGATTGGATTGCTAAACGCTTTAAAGGTGCAGTTTTACCAGTTAAATAAGTAGGAGTGTGAGAAAGTCGCCTTTGGGTTTACTGCGTAACGTAAGCTAATCCAATAACTGGATTTCGGTTTAATTTAGTCCAATCGACAACGTTAGTAATGCTCGTAACCTAGTCGCTTTTTCAAACACTTCCGTTAGGCACGTGAACCCAGACTTTTGGCACACATTTTAGAGTAATGCTCAGAAAAAATAAGCGGCTAGGACTTTTGTCCCGGTCACTTATTTTTTTATTGTCAAAAAACGATCCAGTACATAGGTTAAAGTGAGTAGTCCCTTGATCGTTAGTTTGAGCTTGTAATCGAATCCGCCAAATTAGTATATCGATAGCAGCACATATTATTCTCATTAAGGTTTCGCTAGTTTAGCGCAATTCTGATGGTTTGATAGCGCTTTTACTTAGAGGATGAGGCTAGGACAAAGGTCCTGGCTTCTTTTTGTTTCCGAACATTACTCTATAACGTGCGCCAAAAGCGACTTTTGTCCCACTCCCGATGTGTTATTGAAAAAGGTTCTCAATTAGGCTAGAATAGGATTGTTTACAACAAAAATATACCGATTATTAGCGAAGTTAGTAGTCGATTTTAAGCTTGGAGGAGATCAGATGGCAAGACTAGAAGTGAAAGACCTACATGTTTCTGTAACTGATGAAGATAAAGGTGTCGATAAAGAAATTTTAACGGGTGTTAATTTAGTAATGAACACCGGTGAAATTCACGCCATTATGGGTCCCAATGGTACTGGTAAATCAACACTTTCTCAAGCTATTATGGGTAATCCGGCCTATAAAGTAACTCAAGGCGATATTTTACTTAATGGTGAAAGTATTTTAGGCATGCCCGTTGATGAACGAGCACGAAAAGGGCTTTTTTTGGCGATGCAATACCCAGCCGAAATTGCCGGGGTAACCAACGTTGAATTTATGCGAGCCGCTATTAACGCACGCCGAGCGGATGATGACCAAATGCCGGTTATGGAATTCATGAAATTATTAGACGAGAAACAAGAAATTTTAGATATGACGGACGAAATGTCAGAACGTTACTTAAATGAAGGTTTTTCCGGTGGTGAAAAGAAACGGAACGAAATCTTACAGCTAATGATGATTCAACCAAATTTTGCTATTTTAGATGAAATTGATTCTGGGCTTGATATTGATGCCTTAAAAGTTGTTTCAAAGGGTGTTAACGCAATGCGCGGTGATAACTTTGGTTCATTAATTATTACGCATTATCAACGGCTATTAAATTATATTGTGCCCGATACTGTTCACGTCATGATGGGCGGCAGAATTGTTCAAAGTGGCGGTCCAGAATTAGCCGAGAAACTTGAAGATGAAGGCTATGCTGGTGTTCGGGACGAGTTAGGTTTAGACGTTAAATTAACTGACGAGATTTAAGGAGGGTTTAGCATGGAGACAAAAGTAGAACCTGAATTTCAGTCAGCTTTAACGACTTACACGCAAGATCATGCAGAACCTGCTTGGTCATTGGAGTTACGCCAGAAAATGTTGGCGCAATACCCCACGTTACCATTACCGCGCTACGAAAAGATAGACTACCAAAAATGGGATCTCTTAAACGCAACGAAGCCGGTAACGACTACGTCTAATGCTGACCTGACCGATGATCTAAAGATTGATTTTGCTGCTAGCAAGAATTTATTAGTTGAGGTTGGTAAGTCGGTTATGGCTGCTCAACTGGATCCTGCTTTAGCAGCTCAAGGGGTTATTTTTACGGATATATTTACGGCAATGCGTGATTATCCCGAACTAGTCGAAAAGTATTATATGAAGACGGCAGTTAAGGCCGATAATAATCGGTTAACGGCATTTCATGCTGCTTTCATGAATGGTGGCGCGTTCTTATATGTACCCAAGAATGTCGCAATTAAAGACCCAATTCAGGCCTATTACATTCAGGATAGTACCCGTAAACAGGATTTTGTTCCGCACGTTTTGGTTATTGCCGAAGAAGGCAGCGAATTAACTTACCACGAGAATCTCTCGACTAGTGGTACAGAAAGTAACTTGGCCAATATCGTTGTTGAGGTGATTGCCAAAGATAATGCCCACGTCCATTTTTCGGCGGTTGATCAACTTAGTGGTAAAACAACCACTTATTTAAACCGGCACGCCATTTTAGCAACTGACGCTACGGTTGATTGGGCGGTTGGTTTTATGAACGATGGTAACGTTGTTGGTGATTTCAGCACTGATCTACGCGGTAAGGGCTCACATACCGAAGTAAAAGTTGTGGCGATTACTACTGGTAAACAAGTGCAAGGTATCGACACCAAGGTGACTAACTACGGCCAGCATACAATTGGCCACATTTTGCAACACGGCGTTATCCTTGAGGATTCAACGTTAACGTTTAATGGGGTTGGTCACATTGTTAAGGGTGCTCGTGGTTCAGATGCTCAACAGGAAAGTCGCGTTTTGATGTTATCAACCACGGCTCGTGGCGATGCGGACCCAATTCTTTTAATTGATGAAAATGATGTTACTGCCGGGCACGCGGCTTCAGTTGGTCGTGTTGATGAAGGCCAAATGTATTACTTAATGAGTCGTGGTATTAGTAAAAAGGTTGCTGAACGCCTTGTTATTCGCGGTTTCTTAGGTAGCGTTATTACCGAGATTCCATCCAAGTCTGTCCGTGAACGATTGACGGCAACGATCGAAAGGAAGTTAGAAAATGGTCAAAAGTCTGAATCAGATTCGTAATGACTTCCCAATTTTAGATCAAAAAGTTAATGATGAAGATTTGGTCTATTTGGATAATGCCGCAACAACGCAAAAGCCGCGGGCAGTGGTTGAGGCACTAGCGCACTATTATTATACGGATAACGCTAATGTTCACCGTGGTGTTCACACCTTGGCTGAGCGGGCGACTGCTGATTTTGAAGCGGCGCGGGAAAAAGTACGGGCCTTTATCAATGCTCGTTCCACAACTGAGGTTTTATTTACCCGGGGTACGACAACCAGTTTAAACTGGATAGCGGCTAGTTACGGTGAGAAAGTTATTGGTGCTGGTGACGAAATTGTCATCTCTTACATGGAACACCATAGTAACTTAGTTCCTTGGCAGCAATTAGCGTTACGAAAAAAAGCAACTTTAAAATACATTAAAATGACTGCTGACGGACATTTAGATATGACCGATGCGGCCGAACAAATTACTGATAAAACTAAAATTGTGGCGATTGCGCAGGTTTCAAATGTTCTTGGGGTTGTCAATCCAATTAAGGCCTTGGCAAAATTAGCCCATGAACATGGTGCAATTATGGTGGCTGATGGGGCCCAATCGCTACCAAATATGCCCGTTGACGTTCAGGAATTGGATTGTGACTTTTTGGCCTTTTCTGGGCATAAAATGTTAGGACCAACGGGAATTGGCGTTTTGTACGGCAAAGAAGCGATTTTGAATGAAATGCCACCAATTGAATTTGGTGGTGAAATGATTGATTTTGTTGATCTTTTTCAGAGTTCGTGGAAAGAATTGCCGTGGAAATTTGAGGCGGGAACACCTGATATTTCTGGTGCCATTGGCTTAGGCGCAGCGATTGATTATTTGTCTGCTATTGGAATGGCTAACGTTCAGGCCCATGAACAAGAACTCGTTAACTACGTTTTACCTAAACTGTTGGCGATTGATGATCTCACCGTTTATGGTCCTCATGATCCGGCCCAACACACAGGCGTGATTGCTTTTAATTTGAATGGGCTGCACCCACATGATTTGGCCACTGGTTTGGATATGGAAGGGGTTGCTGTTCGCGCTGGACACCACTGTGCGCAACCATTAATGAAATATTTAAAGGTACCAGCAACGGCACGAGCAAGTTTTTATTTATATAATACGAAGGCGGATGCTGATCGCTTAGTTGACGCAATCGTTGCAACAAAGGAGTTCTTTAAGCATGGCACTGTCTAGTCTTGATAATTTATACCGCCAAGTTATTTTGGATCATTCGGCTCATCCGCACCATCACGGTCATCTACAGCAAGTTACGAATGAAATTGAGATGCGTAACCCGACTTGTGGTGACGTCATTCAATTAGAAGTGGCAGTTTTTAATGATAAAATTAATGACATTGCATTTTCTGGTGATGGTTGCACGATTAGCCAGGCTTCTGCGAGCATGATGACTGACGCTGTTATTGGTAATACACCAGCTCAGGCTGAGGAAATGGTCCAAGTTTTTTCTAAGATGATTATTGGTGATCAACCTAATTTGGATACTAAGATTCTTGAAGATGCGTCAGTGTTAAATGGCGTTGCTAAGTTTCCCGCACGAATTAAGTGCGCGGCCTTAGCTTGGAAAGCACTTAATAATGCCCTGACAAGTAATGATGGTAAAGGAAAGGCTGGTCAAATCGTGGAGCATCACGATAATTAGATCGGCAGTAAACGCAAAGGAAGGGGCAAGACGATGCCAGAAACTGAGAACACAAAAAATAATGAGGCTGCCGCAACTTCGATTCAAGACTTAAACTTGAGCGAAGATTACGATTTTGGTTTTCATGATGATGTAACACCTGTATTTTCAACCGGCCATGGTTTAACGGAAGAGGTTGTGCGGGAAATTTCAAAGGAAAAAGATGAGCCTAAATGGATGCTTGATTTCCGTTTGAAATGTTACAAACTGTATAAAAAAATGCCAATGCCAGCGTACGGACCTGATTTATCAAAATTAGACCTTAAGAATATGTTGTATTACCAAAAGGCCACGGATAAAAAGTATCGTGATTGGGAAGATGTTCCTGAAGAAATAAAAAACACCTTTGATCGTTTAGGTGTACCTCAGGCTGAACGTCAATATTTGGCTGGTTCTTCAGCACAGTACGAGTCAGAAGTGGTTTACCACAACATGAAAGATGATTTTGATAAACTAGGTATTATTTTTACCGACACTGATACGGCCTTGAAAGAATACCCTGAATTATTTAAAAAGTGGTTTGGTAAATTAGTTCACCCAACTGATAATAAATTTGCGGCCTTAAATGGTGCTGTTTGGTCTGGTGGTTCGTTTATTTACGTTCCTAAAGGGGTTAAAACGGATATTCCGATTCAATCCTATTTCCGTTTAAATGCCGAAAATTCGGGCCAATTTGAACGGACCTTAATTATTGTTGACGAGGGTGCCAGTGTTCAGTACGTTGAAGGTTGTACAGCACCAAACTATTCATCGGACAGTTTGCACGCTGCCGTTGTTGAAGTGTACGTTGAAAAGGACGCTTACGCTCGCTATACGACAATTCAGAATTGGTCGAACAATGTTTATAGTTTGGAAACTAAACGTGCACGAGCAATGGAAAACAGCACGATGGAGTGGGTTGATGGTAACCTTGGTTCTAAGATTACTATGAAGTACCCAAGTGTCTACCTTGATGGTGAAGGCGCAACGGGAACAATGTTGTCAATTGCCGTTGCTGGTCATAATGTGGACCAGGATGCCGGGGCGCGAATGATCCATAACGCTAAAAATACGTCCTCGTCGATTGTTTCTAAATCAATCTCTAAAGATGGTGGTGCCGTTGATTACCGTGGAACGGTCCGCTTTGGTCGCCACTCGGATGGTTCAAAGGCCCACGTCGAGTGTGACACAATCATTATGGATGAAGAATCAAGTTCCGATACAATTCCGTATAATGAAATTTTAAATGGTAACGTCTCAATGGAACATGAAGCTAAGGTTTCAAAAATTTCCGAAGAACAACTCTATTATTTGATGAGCCGTGGTGTTTCTGAAGCCAAGGCAACTGAAATGATCATCATGGGCTTCGTGGAACCATTTACTAAAGAATTACCAATGGAGTACGCCGTTGAATTAAATCGATTGATCGGTTACGAAATGGAAGGTACGGTTGGCTAGTATATTAATACCGCGTTATAATGGGGTAAATTTACGGACCGCCACCAAATGAAAATAAAAACGCTCTGTCAAATTTAGTTGATGGCTAGTTTTGGGACAGAATTAGAAGCTAACCAACTTCTAATTCTGTCCTTTTATTTGGTTCTGTTCTCATTTTTGGCGTGGTTTAGCTTAAAATTTGTACTTTAATACTGAGTGAAAATAGTATCTTATTATTGATAACAGGGCTTTTCATATCCTTTAATGGTGGATTTTTGTATATGGAGCCTGTGGTCTTTTTGTTTTACAAAAAATATGGAACCTTTAAAAAGGCGGGGACGATAATTCATTTGTCTGAATTATCGTCCCCGCCTGAATTTAATCAGAATTATTTTGGTCTTCACGTGCTTCTTTAGTAAGCAGTAAATAACTGACCGACTTCAAAAATAATTTAATTCAAGTTATGATTGCCTCATCAAATAATTGGTGAGGTGATTTTTATTGGATAAACCGGATATTGTTCAAATTAAAATGGATCATTCTGGTTCTCAATCGCG